>CAZCLS010000318.1:0-5429 GCA_964499565.1 uncultured bacterium | reverse complement strand
CCCCGGGGTCGTAGACCCCTGGGGCTACTCCGAGTCCCAACGCTTATGTGCAATACGTAGCCCCAGGCTTCTCTGAAGCCGGGGCCTGCCTGCATCCAGATGTTCGCCGGCAATCTTTATGTGCAACTAGTAGCACCCGCGGCTCCGAAGCGGGTGACTCAGTTCGCATCCATCTCCACTCCGAAAACTGTCATACACCACTCCATCTTCCATCATATTTGAAAGACCCCGGTGGGTTTATCCCGCCGGTGAATCAGATTGTCTTCTGCAAGATCGTATTCCACCGTATCCGCTCGGGTAGTCAATGTACATCACGCTTTAAGGGGCTCCCCGCGCGTGTCTGCTGTTTCATGCTCGCAATGCTCCATTTTCCACACGGGCGGACACAGGGATCCGCCCCTACACATTACTCCATTACTCCATCAACCATCATCCATCATCCATCATCCATCATCCATCATCCATCATCCATCAACCATCTTCCTGAACCCTGAACCCTGACAACTGACCACTGGTTGAATCTCCCCTCCACAATTGCTATAATAAGATAGTGACTTACTTTCTTCTCTGCACGTAAGTATTAAGGAGGAACCTATGCGGCACCGGAATTTTAAGGTTATTGTCATCATTGCTCTTTTCCTCGGTATTGCCGGCTCGTTGCCAGTCTCTGCCGCTCGGAAAGAAGTGTCGAAACTCTCTAATGTTAAAGTTGAAGAAATTCTCGATGGTGACACGATTGTCGTGCGTGAACAGGCCTATTCCGTCGGTCGCGCCCGTGACCGCTATATTATCGACCTGGCCGGTGTTTCCGCTCCTCCGCCCGATGAAGATGCCGGGCAGGAAGCTATTAAATTTCTAAAATACAAGGTTTTGCGGAAATCAGCCGACGCGGAATATGTGCCCCAGATGAACGGATGGAAAGTGTCCGTGGGTGGTATCCGTGACGTCAGCGCCGAAATGATCGAACGCGGTCTCGTTAAGCGTAATAACGATAATGGCGAGTATGTCAGCGAAGAAGAACGGGCCAAAGAAAAGAAAAAAGGCGTATGGCAGCAGCCGGACAAACCGGCCGATTCGCTCTCAGATGCTGATCTGTCTATGACCGAAGATACCCTGCATACCTCCCCCGATACATTCCATGACCTCTCGCAAGGTATCCAGCAGCAGAATTATGTCCAGCAGAGACCTGCCTATCAGCAGGGCTATTCCTATGATCTGACAATGACCGGCTCCGACAGCTTCTATGAACGGGCTACCGCCCCCCGCACCCTGTACGTCTTCCCCTCCAGCCGCCGTAAGCTTAAGGGCCTGTTTTTCATTATTACCGGCATGAACTATCGCTTAATCGAAGAACTCCGGCCAAATGAGTTTGTCACCGTCAAATGTATTTTCATTAAAATGGTCAACGTGCGTGACTGGTACGGTGATAAACAAGTCCCCCTGTTTAAATACATCGGTAAGGCCCCTACCCTGGGTGTCGGCGGCGAAATCATGTATTATGACTGACCCCCCTTTTTTTGTGCCGTTTTCACTATTTATGCCTGCTCATTGATGAGAAATGACAATTTTTGTATAATACTATTTATATTATTAGCGTACTACTATCAATTAACAATGGTATATTTTCTTATGGCTGATAAAAAACGAGTGGTTGTTACAGGAATCGGCGCTATTGCCAGTACCGGCGTCGGCGTCTCTGCTACCTGGGATTCTATTATTAATGGCCGCTCCGGCATCGGCCCTATCACTCAGTTCGATTCCTCTGAGTTTAAAGTCCATATCGCCGGCGAAATTGAGTATGATCCGGTCCAGTACGGCTTCTCTCCCCGTGATGCCAAACGCTATGACCGTTATGTCCTCCATGCCGTTTGCGCCGCCGACGAAGCTGTTCAGGATTCCGGTATCGATTTTTCCTGCCGCGGTGATAATTATGACGTGTGTGTAATCATTGGCACCGGCATCGGTGGTATCGCTAATATCCAGAATACCTGCCAGGTCCTCTTCTATCAGGGTCCCGGCCGGGTCACCCCCTTCCTTGTTCCCTCCGGTACTCCCGAAGTATCTTCCCATACTATTGCCATGAAATTCGGCCTCCACGGCGCCTCCTTCGGCGTTAATACCGCCTGCGCTTCCTCTAACGATGCTATCGTTACCGCCGTTCACCGTATTCAGTACGGCCAGGATACCATCGCTATCGCCGGCGGCTCTGAAGCCGCTATCTGCGGTATCTCCGTCTCTACCTTCGGTAATATGAAAGCCCTCTCCTCCTGGGATGGCGACGGCGACCCTACCCGCGTCTCACGTCCCTTTGATAAAAATCGCTCCGGCTTCGTTATCGGTGAAGGCGGCGGCATTCTCCTGCTCGAATCCCTCGACCATGCTCTGCAGCGCGGTGCCCGTATTTATGCCGAAATCGTCGGCTGCGGCCAGACGACCGATGCCTATCATATCACCGCCCCAGAACCGTCCGGTACCTATATCGCCCGCGCTATTACTGATGCCCTTACTGACGCGCGGATAGCTCCCGATCAAATCGATTATATTAATGCGCACGGCACCTCCACCGAGTATAATGACTTGATCGAAACCCGCGCTATTAAAAAAGTCTTCGGCTCCCATGCCTATAAACTCTGTGTCAGTTCGACCAAGTCCATGACCGGTCACCTTATCGGCGGCTGCGGCGGCGTTGAAGCTGCATTGTGTGTCAAAGCTATTCAAACCGGCATTATTCCTCCAACGATTAATTACGAAGTGCCTGATGAAGAAATGGACTTGAATTATGTTCCTAACTCCGCCCAGGAACGCCCCGTCTCCTATGCCATGTCAAATAATTTCGGGTTCGGCGGTCACAATACTGTTCTCATTTTTAAAAAATTCTCCTGATGCCTGTAGCTCATACTCCTCTGCTCGTCTCCGCAGCGGTTATTGTGCAGGGTGATTCCGTTCTGATTGCCCACCGCTCTTCCGCCGACCATGGCTCCGGCGGTTGGGAGTTTCCCGGCGGTAAAGTTGAACCAGGTGAATCTCCCCCGCAATGCCTGTGCCGCGAAATTACTGAAGAATTGGGTATCTCGATCTCGATTATCTGCCCTTTTATGGATTACACCTTTCAATACCCCAACCGCTGTATTCACCTGTTTTCTTTTAAAGCCCGTATTATCCATGGTGTCCCCGTCCCGACCGAACATGACGAAATCGCCTGGGTACTCCCCGCAGACTTGCACACCTATCAGTTCCTTCCCGCTGATATGCCTATTGTTAATCGCCTGGCTGATCCGCTCACCCTTCACCCCTAAATCCGCGATGGGATAAAACTGAACACTAATTTTGTGATGGTTCAAAAATAATACTATAATTGTACAATGGAATCGTGACCGTAATCTTAGACCGAAAAGAGAGGTGAAGAAAAATCAATACCCAAAAGGCGAACGTAAAAAGCTCATATCATCCCACCCTACGTCTATCGCGGAATTAGGGTTAACCACTAAAGCGTTCAGGTATGCCGAGATCCATGCATGTCTATATTCATTTCCCCTTCTGTGAAAGGAAATGCCGCTATTGCTCCTTCGCCAGCATCGTTGCCGATCCCGCCACGGTTAACCGCTATTGCTCCGCCCTGGAACGTGAAATTATTCAAACCGCTCCCTGTATTGATGCCTCCACCGTCTCTACGATCTATCTCGGCGGCGGTACTCCCTCGTGTGTTCCTCCGCGCCTGCTTACCAGAATTATTACTACCCTTTTTTCTTCCTTTTCCATCGCGCCGGATGCGGAGATTACCATCGAATGCAATCCTCATTCTCTCTCCTCCCACTTTTGCCATGCCATGCTTTCCGCGGGTGTCAACCGTTTCAGTCTCGGTGTTCAGTCACTGCATGATACCGAATTGCAATTTCTTGGCCGCCTCCATTCCGCTCAACAGGCCCTGCAGGCCTTCCGCCTGCTGCGCGAGTGCGGCGTCACCAACATTTCCGCCGACTTGATCTTCGGTATGCCCCTCCAGTCACAATCTTCCTGGATGGCTTCCCTTTCCCGATTGACGGATGAATGCCATCCCGAACATATATCTCTCTATGCCTTGAGCGTAGAATCCGGCACTCCTCTGCATCGCTGGAAGCGCGCCAACCCGCGTTCCCCGCTATGGCCCGATGATGATACCGTTATGGACTGGTTCTGGCTCGCTGCCGACCTTGCCGCCGAAGCCGGCTACCAGCGTTACGAAATTTCAAATTATGCCCTGCCCGGTTTTGAATCACGCCATAATATGGCTTATTGGGATATCAATAATCATTATATCGGCTTCGGCGCCGCAGCCCACTCATTCTGCCGCTTTGACGGCTGTGCTGCGCCGCGCCGCTTCAGAAATATAAAAAATCCCCGACTGTTTTCCGGGCGCGTTCTGCATTCCCGGTCTTTCCGCGTGTTCTCTAAACCGCTCTCACCTTCAGCTCTGCTGGGTGAGGAAATTATCCTCGGCTTGCGCCGCACCTCTGGTATCGTGCTCAGACCTGAACACTTCTCCCTGTTTGATGCCGTTATCAAACAACAGCTCGCCGACGGCTTGCTGGTCATGTATGATGATAATCGCATCGCCCTCTCTCATCGCGGTACTGAAATCGCTAACACTGTTATGGCTGATTATGTGTGATAATAACGCTCAGGAACTGTATCGCACACTGGCTGCCCCGTATCAGGCCGAGTTCGTTGTGCAGCGCTCCCGCTTTCTTGCCTGCGCCGCTCCGGCTCTTACAGAACCGGATGCCCGCGCCTGCATTGACCGCCTTGCCCTCGAACATCCCAAAGCCCGCCATTGCTGCTGGGCCTATAAAACCGGGTTCCCCGACCATCCCCGCGATTACTTCAGTGATGCCGGTGAACCCTCCGGAACAGCCGGTGCACCGATTATGGCTGCGATTAATCATGCCGGCCTGCAAAATTGCGTGGTTGTTGTCGTTCGTTATTTCGGCGGTATTAAACTCGGTGTCCGAGGCCTGATCGATGCCTATCGCTCCGCCGCTCAATCCGCTCTCTCCGGAGCAGATATCGTTTGCCGCCAGCCCATGGTCTCTCTGGCAGTTCACTGCTCTTACCCGGCCTTTGAACAATTGAAACACCACATCGAACGACTGAATGGTTCCATTCAAAACCCGGTTTTTACCGATTCAGTCGCCTGTCTTCTGCTTATTCCTCGCTGCCATGAATCCGATGTTCTTTCCTTCTGTTCAGCCGCGAATATTCGGATTTCATGACTTCCGGATATAAAAAAACCCGCGGCGTTTTTTGCCGCGGGTTTGTATTTGTCTGTTTCTTATAGTGTTCAGCGCACCATCGCTGCCCGGCCTTCTATTACCAGTACCTGCTCGTCTAAATCCCGTACCATATCAGAATACTGTTCATTATCATCTTCAATCGAAAATGTCTCTGTCTCA
>CAZCLS010000317.1:0-5482 GCA_964499565.1 uncultured bacterium | reverse complement strand
TTAAAAGAGAGGGTGCTATGAAATCGACAGGTCTGTCCATGTATCAAGCGGGTATCCTATGCATACTAATATTTATTACAAGTCAACGACTTTTATCTGACACGCATTATGTATCGCTATCGGGCGGGCATGTGTCGCCATTCACTTCCTGGTCTACCGCGGCTACAAACATTCAGGACGCGGTCAGGGTTGCCGGGCCGGGGGGCACAGTCCTTGTTACCAACGGTGTGTATATTGTGCCCTCGACACTGATAATATCAAAGGGCGTATATGTACGAAGTGTAAACGGCGCGGCGGGAACAAGTATCAATGGAAAGGGAACAAAGAGATGCGCAATGCTCTATCACCCTGATGCGGTTCTGGACGGGTTTACGGTTACCAGGGGGTACGACGCAAGTTATGGGGGAGGAATATTCTGTTTCAGCGGCGCCGTGTATAATTGCAGCATTGAGTCCAATTGGACCTCAGGTAATTTTGGCGGCGGCGCTCTGTGTATTTATGGCATGTTGACGAATTGTATTATTAGAGAGAACACTGCTTACGGCGAGGGTGGCGGTCTTTACTGTTATCGCGGAGTTATTCAAGATTGTGTCATAATCAACAACATGGCGAATTCGAATGGCGGGGGAGTAATATGTGATGGCGGCGGAACGCTGGTGCGGTGTGTTATTACGAATAACGAAGCATACCTTGACGGAGGCGGGGTATACTTTAATATTGGTGGCACGGCGGACACATGTGCCATCAGCTTTAACAACGCATACATGGGCGGCGGGGCATTTTGCAACTGGGGAGGAATCATCCGGGGCAGCCTGATAAACGGAAACAGAGCAGTTCAGAGTGGAAGAGGGGGAGGCATATTTTGCCAGCAAAGCGGTATTATTCAAAGTTCAACCGTTGTCAGCAACAGCGCCGATAGTGCCGGGGGAGGGATATACTGCGACACGAGTGGCACGTATCAGGGGAGAACAATTGAGAACTGCATATCGTATTTTAACAGCCCGGATAATCTTATACCGGATAATGAATACAAAGTAACCTACACCTGCACAACACCCGGTGTTCCGGGAGCGGGAAATATAACAGGGAATCCGGATTTTGCGAACGTAACCGGCGGGGATTATCATCTATCCGATACGTCGGCATGTATTGATACCGGGCAAAATCAGCTATGGATGGAAAACGCAAAAGATATAGGTGGCAATCCCAGGATAATAAACGGCATAGTTGACATAGGCGCGTTCGAGTATCGGTCAACAACGCTGCGCTGCAATTTCACGTCAGCCAGAACGGACGGTGCGGTACCGTTTGCGGCTGCATTCGATGCTTTTGTTGACGGCGCGAATACATCTATAACTTACTATGGCTGGGATTTCGAGAATGACGGCCTGATCGATGCTTCCGGCGCAACGCTCAATTCTATAATTCATCAGTATGCAATAACAGGAACATTTTCGGTCAGGCTGGTGGTGAGCAACAGCACGGGAGAAGCGGCGGTGAAGATAAAGAATGATTATATCAGGACTGCTCCTGGTGTTGTGTATGTATCACTTTCAGGCACGCACACATATCCATTCGGCGCGTGGGCAACCGCGGCAACGAACATACAGAGCGCGGTGGATGTCGGCTTGAGCGACACGCTCGTGCTCGTGGCAAACGGCACCTATCGTTTATCAGATGAGATTACCATTCCATACGGCATGATCGTGCAGAGCGATAAGGGGGCGGGAGCAACAATAGTTGACGGCAATGATTCGTCGCGCTGCTTTGTCCTGAAGCACGAAGGCGCGATAGTAGATGGATTCACCATTACCCGCGGCTACAACAATGACTGGACACCGGGAGGAGGGGGAGTATTATTTGACGGCGGCGGGACGGTACGAAACAGTGTAATCATTTCTAATGAAGCAATTAACGGTAGTGGGGCGTATCTGAGCAACAGCGGCACACTTTTAGACTGTATGGTTGTTATGAACAACGGCACATATGGTGGTGGAATATACTGTTACCACGGAGGAATGGTCAACCGCTGTACGATCAGCGGGAACCAAATCGATGGGAATGGAGCCGGATGCTACTTGTTTGAGGGAGGAACACTGCGAAACAGCGTAGTTGCAAAGAACAAATCAACAATGAACCAGGGTGGTGGCGTTTACTGTAGTGAAGGAGGCAGTGTGGAAAACTGTACCATTGCCGGAAATACGGCAAGCAAGGGTGGCGGATTTTATTCGAATGCAGGTTTTTATAATGAAAATCCGGCGACCGTGATTAATACAATTATCTACAACAACGATGCAGAAAGCTATCCAAATTACATCGGAGATGCCGGTCAGGCCAATTTTGATTATTGCTGTTCCACGCCTTTGCCGCCCGGCAAAGGAAACATCATGAGCGATCCCGCGTTTTTGGCCCCGATGGCTGGAGACTACAGGATTCAGCTTGGGTCGCCCTGCACGGACGCGGGAAGCAATATGGCCTGGATGGCCGGAACGGATGACCGCGACGGGAATCCACGGCTTAGCGGAATAGTTGACATGGGCGCGTACGAAATTCAAAAGGATTCAGGACCGCTTCAGTGCAACTTTTTTGGCGACCAGCCATTAGGAATAGTCCCGCATGCAGTAACCTTCACGCCCTATGTCGGCGGGGGTGTCACGACGATAGCATACACATGGTGGGATTTTAATGCTGACGGGACTTTCGAACAGCAGGGAACGGGACTGCAATCCGGCACACATACGTATTCCGCAAGTGGAATATACAGCGTCTCGCTTGTTGTGAGTAACACCGCCGGAGAAACTGCCGCAGCCACAAAAAACAACTATGTAATCATAACACCCGACAGCGTGTATGTCGCGACAAACGGCACGCATGTATTTCCGTTCGCGAGCTGGGCAGATGCGGCTACTAATATCCAGAGTGCCGTTGACATCAGCGGCGATGGTGTTCAGGTATCAGTCGGGCCGGGGAGATATCTTCTTGATAAACAGGTAGAAATATCACACGCAATTACCGTGCGCGGCGTGGCCGGGGCGTCAAGCACAATCGTTGATGCAGGGCGTAAATCCCGCTGCTGCTATCTGGATCATCCGGGAGCAGTAATCGACAACCTGACCTTGACGAGAGGTAAAGCGGATTATGGATCGGGAGTGTACTTCGCGGGAGGCGGCACCGCTCAGTATTGTTTCATTACAGGCAATATTGATGCCGGTTCAGGCCACGGCAGCGTCTACTGCAACCGGGGCGGCACGCTAGTCAGCAGTACCGTATGCTCGAACAGCATCCACGATGGCGGGGGAGTATACTTAGACCAGGGGGGTAGAGTATCCGGCTGTGATATTTTCAGAAATTTTGGGTATAACAGCGGCGGTGTGTATTTTGATCGTGGCGGAACAGTGGCATACTCGTTTATCCACGACAACCATGCCAGGGACGATGGCGGGGGCGCTACGTTCTTTCAAGGCGGCTACATGGTAAATTCATTAATTTATAGAAATGATGCTGATACCAGAGGAGGCGGAACGTATCATGAATACGGTGGTGGAATTGTTGAGAGCTGTATTATAACGGAGAATACAATTGATTCAGGTGGCCAGGGCGCCGGAGTATTTTCATACAATGGCACGAATATTAATACGATAATACATGGGAATTACGGTGACAGTGATTGTAAAATTGACGGCACTAATAACCTCTTTACCTACTGCTGTTCCGCTTCTGTACCAGCAGGCCAGGGAAACATAACTAATAATCCCTTGTTTGTTGAAGCTGAAAGCAATGATTACCGGCTGCTGGCGGGCTCGCCATGTATCAACACGGGCACTAATATGCCCTGGATGACAGGCGCGAAAGATCTTGACGGTACTGACCGGATAATCAGCGGTAGAGTTGACATAGGCGCTTACGAAGTCAGCGCGCTTTGCTGTAATTTTTATGCTGACAATACCGTCGGGTTTATTCCGCATGTAGTCGTATTCAGCGGCTATGCAAACGGGGCGGACACGAACGGGCTTTATTGGTTATGGGATTTTAACGGTGACGGCACGAACGACCTGGAGGGAGCCGACCGGGGAGTTGTCTCAAACACGTACGGCATAGGCGTTTGGAGTGTCGGACTGACAGTCAGTAATGCCGCCGGGGAGTCAGCAACATATACACGCAAAAATTACATTATATCAGGGCCGGAGTTTACCTATGTATCTCATACCGGCAGGCACGAATACCCATACAACACTTGGGGCATTGCGGCGACAAATATTGAGGAAGCGATTAAGGCTGGTATACCAGGGACCACTGTTCTGATCACGAATGGAATATATTATCGGCAAAAGACACTGTATGTGGGTGCACCCGTAACCGTTCGCGGATTTAACGGCGCGGAAACGGTAATAATAGACGGCAACAATTCCGTGCGCTGTTCTGTTCTCGATCATCCGTCAGCTGTTTTTGAAGATTTGACTCTGGCGCATGGATACGTCGGCTCGGGCAGTCGCGGCGCGGGATGTATCATCTCGAACGGAACAATACGCAATTGCCAGGTTATCAGCAACAGCGCTCACTGGGCCGGCGGAGTATATCTGTTCCCTGAAGGAACAATCGAAAAATCAGAAATCGCATGGAACGAAGGCCGTGGATATTGCGGCGGGATTTGGTGTCAGGCGGGAGGAGTAGTTGAGGCATGTAAAATATTCTATAATACCGGTGGCGTTAACGGTGGCGGCATATACTGCTACTACGGCGGGAAGATATACAGCTCACTTTTATATGGCAACACCGCTTACGACGCGGGAGGAGTGTACATTGAACACGGCGGCTCGGTTTACAACTGCACCATCGCCAATAACGAAGCAACCGGGGTAAGCGGCAAGGGAGGAGGCATCCAGCTTAATTATGGCGGAGATCTTTTCAACAGCATACTCTATTATAATTCCGCGTCGTCGGAATCAAACGTCTACCTGCGCGGCAATGCGTATGCGTTTTACAACTGCACCCCGGATGAAGGTGCCGGATATTCAATACTGACAAACGCGCCTGGTTTTATTAACAGAGCTGGATTTGATTATCATTTACAGTCGTATTCTCCCTGTGTCAACACCGGGCAATATTTATCCTGGATGGCGGGAGCAAAAGACTTGGACGGCAACACGCGAGTCATGGGTGAAAAGGTTGACTTAGGCGCATATGAAATGCCTGAGCCGACACTGTTAGTTACTCCTCAAGCGCTCTATTTCGGTGAAATAATTATATTCGAGAGCGCTACATCATCCGTTTTTGTAGCGAATGCGGGAATTGGGGTTATAACGGGTACCATATCACATGTTGAGCAGCCGTTCTCGATGTTTGGAGGCGCTTCTTACATATTGCATGCATCTGAAAGTAACGAAGTTCACTTTATATTTGCACCGGAAGAAGAGGGGCCGTATACAACAAACGTGTATTTTACCGGCGCGAATGGCGCGAAGATTAGCATATATGGAGAGGG
>CAZCLS010000316.1:0-5488 GCA_964499565.1 uncultured bacterium | reverse complement strand
GAATTGTTTCTGCTTATTGGCGCGGATAATTATGCTATCTTCAGCTCCTGGCGTGACCCGGACAAGATTATGCGGGCTGCCCGGGTGGCGGTCTATCAGAGGCCGGGTGTCGGCGGGCCGGAGATTGTAGAGCCGTTTATCGCCCTTGAAGGGCCTGTGCTCGCCTTGTCGTCAACCTGGATTCGCGCGCAGGTGGCTGCCGGGAAAAGCGTGCGCTACCTCGTGCCGGATGCCGTGTGGCACTATATGCTGCGGCAGAATGTATACCGCCCGGGTTCCGGCCCGGAGCGGCTGAATGAAATGTGAATGTATAACACTACTACGTAGAGGTGTGTTTTGACAAAAACACCAGATGGAAAATTCATACTGAATACATGTGTTGAAATGCTCGAAGACAAACATGTCACTGATTTGCGGGCCTATGATGTGCGCGGAAAGTCTCCCATTACCGATTTTTTCCTGGTCGGTTCCGTGCGTAATGAGCGCCAAATGAAAGCGGCCGGGCAAAACGTAATGCGCCATTTGAAAAAACAGGGCATTCGTCCCTATCATACCGATGGCGAATTAAACAACGGCTCCTGGATCGTTCTGGATTATGTGGATTGTATCGTGCATTTGTTTTCGCGGGAATCACGCGATTTTTATCATATAGATGATCTCTGGAAAGATTGTGAATTAGAGTTGCAAACGGGCAGGGAGCCGAATGAAACCCATATCCAGGACTGATTCTTCCCGGAGCTTGCCGCGGGTTTTCGTTATTGCCGCGCCCTCGGGCGCCGGTAAAACCACGTTGCGTGATTATCTGCTTAATCGCCATCCCGACCTGTATTTTTCGGTTTCGGCAACTACCCGCCAGCCGCGCGTGAACGAGGTCATTCATAAGGATTATCACTTTATTACTCCCGAAGAGTATGCCCGGCATGAGCAGAATGATGATTTTCTCGAGCATGCCGAGGTGTTTGGTAATTATTACGGCACACTCCGCCAGCCGATTGAAGAAAATCTGCGCAATGGCCGCAACGTCCTGCTTGATGTGGATACCAAGGGCGCTGAACAGGTAAAACGGAAAATGCCCGAAGCGGTAATGATTTTTATCATGCCTCCCTCTATTGAAGAACTGGAAAAACGCCTGCGCAGCCGCGGCACGGAGAGCGAAGACGTTATTCAGAAACGCCTCAGGGAAGCCCGGCACGAAATCGCCCAGAAAGACATTTTTGATCATATTGTCGTTAATGACTCGCTTGAAACCGCCCAGGCCGAACTGGATGCCATTCTCTATCCCGCTTCTCCGGCCCGCGAACCTTCTCCCTCTCGTAAGGAAAATCTGTCATGAATGCTTCTCCTGAAAATAACGCTTGTGACGGCGCGTCTGTTTTACTAGGTGTTACCGGCTCGATCGCGGCCTATAAAGCCTGTGAACTGGTGCGTGAATGGATTCGACGCCGGGCTGCTGTACATGTGATCATGACTGCTAATGCCTGTGAATTCGTGACGCCCATGACATTTCAGACATTGTCTCAAAACCCGGTTACCGTCGGCCTGTTTGACCAGATCGAAGAATGGTCGCCCGGTCATATATCTCTGACCGACCGGGCTGATGTGCTGGTGATAGCGCCGGCAACGGCTAACTGTCTGGCCAAACTGGCTCACGGTCTCGCCGATGACGCACTCAGTTCTGCTGCGTTAGCTTTCAACGGACCGGTCGTATTGGCGCCGGCAATGAATCCCAGGATGCTCGCCCATCCCGCCACGCAAGCTAATCTGTCTATCCTGCGCGAACGCGGTGCCGTTTTCGTCGAACCGGAAGAAGGTCAGCTGGCCTGCGGCTATGTCGGCCAGGGAAGGTTAGCGGCTCTTGATCTCATTATCGCCACGGTGGATGCCGTGCTAACGGAACACTTAACAAGGAATGCTGAATGACATCTCGCTTGCATTTTCTGGTCAGCGCAGGACCAACCCGTGAATATATCGATCCCGTCCGGTTTATATCCAATCCGAGTTCAGGCTTAATGGGTTTTGCCGTGGCTGAAGCCGTTCTGGCTGCCGGGCACTCCTGTACCCTGGTAACCGGTCCCGTTAGTTTGCCGGATCCGCTGGATGTTGATGTCATCCGTGTCGTTTCGGCACGGGATATGAAAAAAGCTATCATGGACCGTTTCGCCGCCTGCGATGTCCTGGTTATGACCGCGGCAGTCAGTGATTACCGGCCGGTCCGGAAATCCGAACACAAATTGCATAAAACCAAGCCGTCTTTAACGCTCGAACTGGAGCGCAACCCCGACATTATCCGGGAAGTCAGCCGCATCCGGACTCATCAGCTTATCATCGGTTTTGCGGCTGAAACCGACCACATTCTGGATTCAGCCCAACGCAAACTCGAGTCAAAGGGGATGGACATGATCCTGGCTAATGACATTGGACGGACAGACGCCGGTTTTGAATGTAATGATATCATGGTAAATGCCTTGTTTCGGGATGGCAGATCTGATGAGCTGGGGAAAATATCCAAGCAGTCCCTGGCGGCGTACATTGTAGCCGAAGCAGTGAAACTCATACCGGCATAAGAACGTTCTTTCCCGCTCTAACCTGTATACTGCCCTTACATGCCGAAAACTTCTTTTGAACAACGCTGGCGCGAAATTATTTCGGGAGAGCTCAACTCCAGATTCGCCCGGAACAGCCGCCGCCTGCTGCGCTTCGCCGCCGGCATGTTCAGCCAAGTCGTTAAAATCAGGTTCTGGTTGTACCAGCATGGCTTTCTCCGGCGCTCCTGGCCCGGCTGTCTCGTTATCAGCATCGGCAACATTACCGTGGGCGGCACCGGCAAAACCCCGATTGTAGAAGTGTTCGCACGGGCTCTGACCAAAGGCGGCCGAAAGGTTGCTGTTGTCAGCCGCGGCTATAAATCCCATGCCCCCAGTCTCAAATGGCGCAGAAAACATCGCGCCATGCGCGCTCCTACCCATGTTGTCAGTGACGGCCGGAGTGTTCTGCTCAATGCCAGGCTGGCGGGTGACGAACCGTATATGCTGGCCAAAAACCTGCCTGATGTTATTGTTATTACCGACCCCGACCGTATCCGGGGCGGCCGCTATGCTATCCGTGAATTCGGTGTTGATACTATCATTCTCGATGACGGCATGCAGCACGTCCGTATGCAGCGCCAGATTGAAGTGGTTCTGCTGGATGCCACCTGCCCGTTCGGCTTTGATTATCTGCTGCCGCGTGGTTTACTGCGCGAACCGCTTACCGGGTTGGCCCGGGCAAGCCATTTTTTTATTACTAAATCGCAGGGTATTGATCTGGCTCCGATCATCGCGCGCATTCGTGAATATAACCGTGACGCGGAAATAATTTCCTGTTATTATGAAGCGGTAGCGCTGGTCGATGTGCATAGCGGTGAGTGTTTGCCGGTAACGGAACTGCAGGGACTGAATATATTCGTTATGGCCGGTATTGCCCAGCCGGATGGTTTTGTGAAGCAGCTAAAAGACCTTGGCGCTTTCGTTCAACGAGTGTATCAGTACGCCGACCACCACCGCTTCCGGCGCGAGGAAATTGAACATGTCTACAAACGCGCGCGTAATTGGAATGTCGATGCAATTGTTATGACCGAAAAAGACGCGGTCCGTTTTTCTCACCGCTCCGGCGCCGATATGCGCTCCTGTCCGGTTTTCTATCTGAAAGTCGCGGTGAAAATTACCGAAGGTGAAGAGGAGTTTACCGACTGCATCCTGCGTATCTGCTATCCCTGATCAAATGTGATACATCACATGGTCGCTGAGAGGAGTGCCGGTCTTTTCCTGCAAAAGTATATTATACAGATTCATATAACTGCGCGCGGTATTCCGCAGGTTGAATTTGCGCTTTGATTGGCTCATTACTCTCTGTAGTTGCGCATTGCGAATTTCCGACGGCAGCGCATAGAACGCCAGTGCTTCCCGAACGCCGAACTCAAGTCCGGCTTTGTCCAGTATCTCAAACACAAACCCGTTGCCCGTGTTCTGGGCCGCATTAAGATGCGACACCGTGTCTTTCAGTCCACCCGTGGCTCTCACAACCGGCAGCGTGGCGAAGCGCATGCCTTCCATCTGCGGCAGCCCGCACGGTTCATACCGCGACGGCATCAGAATATAATCGGCCCCGGCTTTTCCCAGATTGCTTAACGCCTCGTCAAAAGGATAAAACGCCAAACGCGGATACTGGCGCGCCAGTTGCCGTAACGATTGTTCATAAATCCGGTCGCCACTGGCAACAACCGCTATCTGCAGCGGATAGCGCGAAAGAAAGTAAGGGATATGGCGGACCAATATGTCCGGCGCTTTTTGGTAATACAGCCGGTTGGGCCAGAAAAACAGGGGCACATCCGGCTCGACCGGCAGGCGCATTTTCTGTTGGAACAATTCCTTGTTTTTGGCCTTCATCTCCGACATGGTATACCGGTTGAAATTGTATATATGCGGCATTACTTTAGGATTGACATTATCATTCGGCGCGTTTAAAATGCCCGCCGCGCGCCCCGCTTCATATTTTTCACGGATTACCTGGTACAGCGGCTCGGGGAGAATATCACCGAAAGAGCGCAAACGCAGCTCCTCCAGAAATGATTTGCTGACCGTATTAAATATATCAGCGGCAAATACTGCCGAACAGGTAAAATCGACTCGATTGGTTTTAAACTGCTGCTTCCAGGTTTTTTTGATATCACCGGGGAACTGCTCGAAATACAGCCACTCCAGAAAATCCATCGGTTTTATGCCGCTCAGCTCGATATCCATCAAGCTTTGTTTCTCAGTAAAAATATTATGCAGCGTGAACAGCGATTTGATGCCTTTGGCCCGCGCAGCGGCGGGGATAAGCCCCGTCATCCAGTCATTGCAATGCACAATATCCGGACGGATGTAATCCAGCAGTATATTGATCACATGCCGCTGAAATACTAAAGAACGCCTGACCGGCGTGTGGATCGAGTTTTCTTCGTACGGCGTGTCAATATACGAAAACGCGCTGTCATTCACTAAATGAATTCCACGCCCGCTCAGCACGACTGACAGCATGTCAAGTTGGTGATTGGTAAATGCCGTCAGGCTTTTAATTTTTGAATCGTATTTGGGAATGGCGATGTGAAGCTCGTACTCGTTTGACTCGTTGATGCTGCGGATCAATCCGGCTGAAATATCACCCAGGCCGCCGCCTTTGGCCGCTATCAGGTTGGCCGCGTTGCCCATGCCTTCCGGCAACTCGGTTATCTCGGGCGTACAGAGCAATATCCTTGGTTTTTTGGACAAAGGCGAGCTGCGGGAATAATCACTTAATAATTCCCGGTCGATTTTGACATGATCTTCTTTGGTAAGCTGCTGCGGCATTGTCCCCTCTTCCACAGGCAGAGCTGCTTGTTAAATCCCGGCGTGTCTCATCGTAACGTACTGTTATCCTGAGTTGCCACCTGTTTTCTTGGACACAAAATAGTACAATGGTATAACTATGA
>CAZCLS010000315.1:3212-5489 GCA_964499565.1 uncultured bacterium | reverse complement strand
CCATGCCAGAACGCTTCAAACCGCTCGCGCGCCTTATCCCAATCGTGTTTATAATACATATTCAATTCCTCTTGAATACAAATCAGTAATCACTTTTTATACAATCCTCTAATTATGGTATTTTACTATATTACTTCTGAAACTGCCATATCCGGCTTAAACATTATCATATCCAATTCGGGTAATCAAATCCACACCCTCATATCCCTACACATTGCATTCCTTTACCCTTCTTGGTAGAATAATCTTCCCGTGGCTGAATGTTCTTCCGCGGATTCATTGGAAACAATTCCTTCTTTTGTATTGCGACGATTTTAAGGAACAGGTATGAAAAGGTATCTTTATCGATTGCTTCAAGTTATTGTTGTGCTGTTAGCGCTCTCATCCGCCGCCTGCACTAAAAAGGTGACCGCGCCAAAACCGCAGGCCCGACCGGTCTCTGCCGCCAAAGCCGTAACACGCGATATCCCTATTTATATCGATTCCTTCGGCACGCTCGCTGCCTGTGAATCGATCGATATTAAATCGCAGGTTACCGGCAAAATCATCAGTTTCCTTTTCAAGGAAGGTCAGTTCGTCAATAAAGGCGATCTCCTGTTTGTGATTGATACCAACACCTATATCGCCACCCTGCAGAAAGAGCAGGCCTCCTTAGCCCAGAGCGCCGCGAACCTTCAGCGAAACAAGGACTCGTACGACCGCAATAAAAAACTCTGGGAACAAAAAGTTATTTCCGATGACGAGTTCGAACGATATAAAACCGCCTATGATGACACCGTAGCCCAATATATGCTCGCTCAGGCCCAGCTCCGCCTGGCCCAGCTCGACTTGGACTATTGCACGATCGAATCCCCCGTCAGCGGCTATACCGGCCGCCGTTTGGTCGATCCCGGCAATATCGTTCCCGCTAATACCGGTCCGACTCTCGTGAATGTTAAACGGATCGACAATCTGCTGCTGGACTTCACCGCTTCTGAAAAATATTTTCACGAGGCCCACCTGGCCCTGGCATCAAATACGATCTATGCCCTGCTCTCTCCCGAAGGGGTTGACGGCGTCTTTACCGGCATTGTCCACTTCGTCGACAACACGGTCGATGACCAGACCGGCACGATTGCCTTCAGGGCCGACGTGCCGAATAAAGATTTCAAACTCTGGCCCGGTCAGTTTATTACTATCAAATTCGTGGTCGGTGAAAAGAAAAATGCCGTGTTAGTGCCCTATACAGCTGTCCAGAACGGGCAGAAGGGTGCCTACGCGTTTGTCGTCTCGAACGATTCCAAAGCCGACCTTAGAAACGTTACCACCGGGTTGCGCTATGATGATATGATCATGATTGCCAGCGGCATCAAAGCCGGTGAAACGGTTGTCACGGTCGGCCAGATGGGTTTGGCTCCCGGTACCCCCGTTTCGATTGTCCCTCAAAAGGAAACTCCCTAGCGTATGAATATTTCTGAACTGTTTATCCGCAAGCCGGTTATGACTACCCTCGTCACGCTCGCCGTGACTGCGTTCGGTATCGGCGCCTATTTCATGCTCCCGATCAGCGACCTGCCCGCGGTAGATTATCCCGTCATTACCATTAGTGTTTCCTATCCCGGCGCCAGCCCGCAAACCATGGCTTCCACGGTCGCGGCTCCGCTCGAAGCCCAATGCATGCAGATTCCCGGCCTGGTCTCGATCATCTCCGATAATACCGAAGGCCAGTCCCAGCTTACCCTTACCTTCGAACTCAGCCGCAGTACCGACCTGGCCGCCCCCGATGTTCAGGCCGCTATCTCCCGCGCTACCGGCAATCTCCCGACCGACCTGCCCCAGCCTCCTACCTATAATAAATTCAATCCGTCCGATAAGCCGATCATGTATTATATGATCTATTCCGATACCATGACCGCCGGCGAATTGTATGATTATGCCAACCGTACTATCGGCCAACGCATTACGATGATCGATGGCGTTTCCCAGGTCCAGGTTTATGGCGCTAAAGCCGCTGTCCGCGTTCAGCTCAATCCGCGTAAGTTGGCCTCCTATCAAATCGGTCTCGATGAAATCGCCCAGTCAATTAAATCAGGCACGGTGACTATTCCCGCCGGCAGTCTCGACGGCCCCTTTCGCACTTTTTCCATCGAACCTCAGGGCCAGCTCCTTAAAGCCGCTGATTATAACCAGCTGATCGTGGCCTACCGTAATAACGCTCCCGTCCGCCTGCAGGACCTGGGCCGCTGTATCGACAGTATCGACGTCGATGTCATCGATGCCGTCAGCGGCCGCCCCGGC
>CAZCLS010000315.1:0-3112 GCA_964499565.1 uncultured bacterium | reverse complement strand
GTCATTTTCCTCTTCCTGGGCAGATTGTCGGATACGATTATTCCCAGCGTTACCATGCCGCTCTCGATTATCGGTACGTTCCTGGTTATGAAAATTCTCGGCTTCAGCCTCGATACTCTGTCGCTCATGGGCCTGACCCTGTGTGTCGGCTTCCTCGTTGATGACGCGATTGTTGTGCTCGAAAATACGGTCCGCCATCTCGGTAAAGGCCTGAAACCCTTCGAAGCCGCTGTTACCAGCTCTAAAGAAATTACCGGCACGATTGTCTCGACCAGTGTCGCTCTTGTCATTATGTTCGTGCCCCTGGCCTTTATGTCCGGCGTCGTCGGCCGTAACTTCCATGAATTCGCCCTTACGGTCATTGCCGCCATTACCTGCTCGCTCATCCTGGCCTGCACGCTGACTCCCATGATGCTGTCACGTATGCTTTCTTCCACTGAAGAATCGAAAACGCTTCTGCAGCGGACTATCGACAAAACGGTCGGCGGTATGATTTCCTTTTACAGTATCGTTCTGCACTGGTTCCTGCGCCATAAATCAATCCCCCTCCTGCTCTGGGCCGGCTGTATCGCCGGTACGCTCCTGCTGTTTGCCCATCTTCCCAAGTCGTTTCTCCCTGTCGGTGACAGCGGCATGATCATGGGCCAGCTCGTTGCCAAACAGGGCACCTCCACCGATCAAATCCGCGCCTTCCGTGACAAGGTTATGGCGATTGTCATGTCTAATAACAATGTCAATACGGTCATCACGATTACCGGTACTGAACCCGGCGCCGACCAGAGTACCGCGCCGCTATTCATGACATTGAAACCGCTTGCGGAACGCGAACCGATCCAAACCGTTGTTAACGAACTCAATCGCCAGTTTGCTAAACTGCCCCAACGTTTCGTTTTCATCGCCGCCCGTCCCGCCTTGCAGCTCAGTACCGGCGGCGACAGCACCGCTGCCGGCTGTAACTATTCCTACGGTCTCAGCGGCGCCGACCAGGACACGGTTTTCTCCTGTTCCAAACAATTGGAAACCGCTATGCGTAATCTGCCCCAGATTCAGGATGTTCAGTCCAATATTAAACTCGATATGCCCCAGCTGAATGTCGATATCCTGCGCGACCGCGCCTCTACCCTCGGCCTTACCGCTAAGGATATCGAAAACGCTCTCGCCCTCTCATACGCCGGCGGTCAGGTTACCCTCTATAAAACCGATATCGATCAGTATAAGGTCATCGTCGAACTGCTCAAGGATTTTCAACTGATTCCCTGGAACCTTCATACCATTTTCCTGCGATCGCCGGTAACCCAGGAACTCGTTCCCCTCAGCTCGGTCGTTAACTGGAATGAAGCCGTCGGTCCCCAGAACGTTCCGCACTACGACCAGCTTATTGCCGCGACGCTCTCGTTCAATCTCGCCCCCAACATCCCCCTCGGTGATGCTACCGCCGCGATCGAAAAAGCTGCCGGCTCTATTCTTCCTCCCGAAATTACCGGCCGCTTCGAAGGCCAGGCTGATGAATTCCAGAAGTCTATGAAGTCTCTGGCGGTTATGCTGGTCATCGCGGTCTTCCTCATGTATATCGTTCTCGGCGTTCTGTATGAAAGTTATGTCCATCCCTTCACGATTCTGACGACCCTGCCCGTCGCTGCGTTCGGCGGTTTGGGTACCCTTTTTATCTTCGGTCAGGAATTGTCGTTGTATGCCTATATCGGCATCTTTATGCTGCTCGGTATCGTCGCTAAAAACGGGATCATGATGGTCGACTTCGCTAACCAATACCTCGAAGAAACCGGGTGCAGTGACTTCGATGCTATCTTCCATGCCTGCCAGATCCGCTTCCGCCCCATCCTCATGACCGGCGTCGCCGCGATCATGGGCGCGATGCCGATCGCTCTCGGCTACGGCGCCGACGGCGCTTCTCGTATGCCCCTCGGGTTAGTCGTTGTCGGCGGCCTCGTGTTCGCCCAGGTTGTTACCCTCTTCGTCACCCCCGGCATCTTCCTCTATATGCAGAAGTGCCAGGAATTTCTCAACCGCTTCGCCTTCTTCCAGTCCACTGTTCAAAAGAATGGATGATGGGTAATGGATGATGGTTGATGGTTGATGGAAAACCACCTGTTCTGTCCGACTTGTCTGACCTGTCCGACCTGTCCGACACACCCAAGCATCCAGACACACTCCACCACTCCATCACTCCATTACTCCATTACTCCAATAACCCCCCCCTCCCCTTCCGTCCCTTCGGTCCCTTACGTCCCTTAAACCCCTCAAAACCTTTCCCATTTGGCACTCAGCCCGTAACATGCTATAATTAACATTACTCAGTTTTTCTTTGACAGTGAAACCATTTCGTCCCTTTATCCGACTGATAAACATAACCTTTACGTCTTACACCAATGAAACCATTTCTATCTCTGATCTCAGCAACCCTGATTATCGCTTCATTAGTCGCTTCCGCGGAAACCGCTCCCGAACGCCCGTCCCGCGGATGGCTGATCAATGCCCAGGCTAATAACCGCACGACTTTTAACGGCACGTTCCTCAAATACGAAAAGCCGTTTGTGTTTATCAAACTGCCGGACGGGTCTGTCCGCAAAATATTCTCGGCCCAGGTTTGCGAGCAGGACCTGCGCTATATTCAATCCGAACTGTGCCGGTTCCCGGATGATATCAGCACACCGCCTGATTCATTCGACAGTGATCTGCTGATCGACATGTCAGCCGAAAACCTGCCCGCGGGCCCGCTGACCACCTGGACTAATAACGGCGCGCTCGGTGGCGCGTTCCATGCGCTCAGGTCACCCCTGTCAGTCGTGCAACGCAACGGCAAAAAAGCCGTTAATTTCTATTTCGGTCCCTGGAATGTTCCCCTCGCATTTCAGGCTATGGTCGCCGATGTGGCCGCTCCCAAACAAATAATCGATAACGGTCCTTATACCGTCGTCGCCTGGCTGTATAACGATAATCCTCTCGGGGTCGATGCTAATCGCGAAACAGTGTTGTCCTGGCATGAACGCGGCAGCGCTCCCCGGGAAGGCGGCGGACGCGGATTCCGCGGCGGTCGCGACGGCTCAGGCGGTACCGATATCGGATACGGCCTTAATGGCAGATATCCGGTCGA
>CAZCLS010000314.1:1699-5500 GCA_964499565.1 uncultured bacterium | reverse complement strand
AGAGAATTGACAGGCCCGACCGGCCCGAACTTTATAGTTATATCATGTAAACCAAACAACTAACCAGGAGAAAAAGACAATGAAAAACTCTACTATTATGATAGTACCACCGCAACGGCCCGACGCAATCGGAAAACAACACATATATATAACCATAGGCCAGCAAACCGAACAAGGCAACATCAGAAATTTATCACTCATGGAAGCGCCCACGCTGCAATGCCTTGATAAAATCTGTATTGATATAGACCTAGACGATAATTTTGGAACCCACGCGACTTTAAGCGCTCATTTTAGCATCATTTACCCCGCGCAATACATCCACGAAACAAGTAAAACCCTCAAATACATACAAAAGCGCCTTGATAAAATTGAAGCGCAGCACGGCAAAGCAAAATCAGCCGGGCAATATTGCGCATACATAGCAAGCGCACTAAATATCAAGCATTTCGCTTTTATTGAAGAAGCAGCAGCCAACTACGATGACTGTATAATTAACATCAGAACGAACGCCGCCGCCGTTGAAATGCTTGACTACATAGTCAATCAATACGATAAACAACACGCCGCAGCATAACAGCTGAAACCCAGGAGAAAAAAGACATGAAATTGACAATCAGAATTATACGCGATTTTTCAGTTTATAGCCACCAGTACCGCACCGGGGATATATTGCAGGACGGAAAGAAAAACCGATTTTTTAAAAGCCCGCCGCGACTGATTAAGACCGCAAACGGATTCCGGCACGGTTTGCACTTTATACCAGCAGCAAACGCCGAGGAAATCAGCGAGGAAGCCGCCCGGGTTGACGCGGAACAGCCGAACGAACGCGCGCCAATGCCAGACATTAACAAGGTAATGCAATCAATCATCAAATTGCATAAAGAGATAGAGAGAGATAATTGGAACTTTAAAACACAACAGCTAACAGCACAAGCACAGGAGAAAAACACAATGGAAACAAGAACCAACAAAGTATCAGACATGCCAGACCTTTTTGACTTGCCGGGATTATCAGAACCGGCAACGGAACGCGCGCAGGTTGACGCAGGAGCGCAGAACGCGGAACCAGCCGACCAGACACCCGCCCAGGAAGAAACCACGCGCCGACCGTATAACGGCCCGCCTATTTTTGCAGTAGAAAATTTTGATTTGACCGGCACGAAAAAAGAAACGCCCGACCGGGAAGCGCCGCAGGGTGACGCAGGAAGCCCGAACGCGGAACCAGCCGAGCGGAAGCCCGCCGCGACCGAAACGACCGCAGAGATCGCCGAGAAATGGCCGGGGATTGATGAGATTGACCCGACCGCGAAGGCGCAAAAATGGACAAACGCGAGCGGACCCAGAAAGGCAAAACCGACTATTGAACTACTGAAAAGATTGAACCGAACAAAAAGCGAAATGGTAGAAATTAACGGCACCAGGCCGAACACGGACCGCCGCGTATATGCTTTGTTATTCGGTCCGCCGGTTAATATGGCCGCTTGCCGGTTGTATATTTTCATAGGAAGGAAATACAACTGGACAATCACGGACGCGAACCGCGCCGGGCTCAATAACGACATTCTGGAAGCGATAAAAGCAGCCCAGGAAGCGCGACCGGTAGAGGATAAAAGCAAAAGCGCAGAGGAAGCCGCGCAGGACAACGAAAAATATGAAGCGATAAAAGCAAAGCAGGAAGCCGCACGGGCCGAGATAGCATCCCAGGAAGCCGCCGAACTAGCCGAACTGGAAGAAGACACGGCAAGCCCGCGATCCGGCGCGCGACTATTGACGAAAAAAGGAAATCCGCACATGAGCGACCACGCAATAGCCGCCGCGAATATAAAGCTAGAATTACAAGCGAAATTTCCCGGCGTTAAGTTTAGCGTAATTAGTGACAGCTTTTCAGGCGGTAACAGCGTAACGGCAAAATGGACGGACGGACCGACAGAGGAAGAAGCGCGCGAGATAATCAACTACTACCAACACGGCAACTTTGACGGCATGACAGATATGTATAATTACAAGCGCGTAACAGGCCACAAACTTTATGGCAGCGCGAAGTATACCAGCAGCAGCCGGGAAATATCGTTTATTGATGAATTGACCGCCGCAGTATGTGAATATTTCAAGGTTGACCCCGAAGCAGACGCGGAAAAATGGATAGACGGCAGCAGCGACTCACCGCGACAAATAGCGCGCCGGATATCATACCGCGCCAGCTTGAAAGGTAACGAACGCTATACAGGCATAACGACCGAGAGCGGAAGCCGGGAAGGATTGAAAATCACGACAGAAACGACCGGACCGGCACCGACAGAGCAGGCCGCCCAGGAAGCAGGAGCGACCGGCGCGCGCGTGACAGTCAAGCACAACACCGAGCAGAACGGCATAGAAATACACTTCACAGCGAAGCCGGACCCGGCGACCCTGGAAGAAATAAAAGCGCAGCGGTACAGGTGGAGCAGGCGTCAAAAAATCTGGTATACAAAGTATACAGCGGACAAAATGGACCGCGCGCGCGCAATGGCCGACCGGGTGAACGGCACGGCAGGCAGCGAAGCAGGCGAGAACGACAGCAGCAGCGACAGCAACGCGGCATAATAGCAGACACTAACCAGGCAGCCGGGCCGGGCTTGCTCCGCTAGCGCTCCGCAGCGCAGCAGAGCAGGCCGGGCCGGGCAGGGAGTAAAAGAGCATGGACAAACAACAAGCATACAAAATCACGAAACGCGAAGCAGACGGCAGCAGGCTAGAATATATCCCCCAGCATGGAACCGTATTAAATACAGCATTGCCGCGCGCGTATGTATTCAGTGTTGACGAGATCGACGACTACGGGCGACACCTATGCAATAACGGCGAATATAGAAGCATGGCAGCCGCGATAATAGGAGCGATTGAATTGCACGACCAAAGCGAAGAAGCAGAAGAAATCAAGGCCGCGCTAATTGCAATAACAGCGAAACGGAACCAATAACCAGCAGCCGGGCCGGGCTTGCTTTGCTATTCGCGCGCAGCGCAGCGGAGCAGGCCGGGCCGGGCAGGGAGAAAAATGATATGAATGTTATAACTTTATACAACGGCGAAATAATCGAGACAACCGGCGAAAGCATAACCGCGCAATCAGCAAACCGCAGAGAAATAAAAAGATTCAAGATCATCGGCACCGGGCCGCACCGATACAGGCCAGGCGACCGGGTAACGGTCAAAACAGAAACGACGCGCGCCGGGCATGTAGTAAAGTTTGAATTTCACGGTTACAAAGGAACCTACATTTACACTATTGATCCGGGCCACCCGGAACAAGGAAGCGTAAGTATTCATATACCACCGCAGAAAGCAAACTAATCACAGCAGCCGGGCCGGGCTTGCTCCGCTAGCGCTCCGCAGCGAAGCGGAGCAGGCCGGGCCGGGCAGGGAGATACAGCAGCATGAATAGACCAATAAAAGAAATTGCGGAAAATGTAGATATTCTCGAAGCGGCAGCAATCGACATCACGCCAGCAGCAGCAGAGTACATACAAAACAGCAGAAAACCGAACATAACAGCATGGAGCATTTTGATCGCATGGCAGTACCCGACGACACGGAAAAAGTACACACTAAAGCGGCCCGGCGTAGTGTTCTTTTTTTGGAACGAAGATACCCGCGCCGGAGATTTTTTTGCCATGACCAGGCGGAACAGCAAAGAGCGTTTTTTGCTTCATAAACTGGACCATGAACCGGCAAGATTCTTTTTTGACTATTAACCAAACGGCCGGGCCGGGCTTGCTTTGCTATTCGCGCGCAGCGCAGCGGAGCAGGCCGGGCCGGGCA
>CAZCLS010000314.1:0-1599 GCA_964499565.1 uncultured bacterium | reverse complement strand
TTTTATATAAACAGAACAAAACCGCAAACAGCAAGATACGCGAATTGCGAAGCGAGTATATTGGTATTTAAAGACAAAAGGAATAGCAAAGGAATAACGGCAGAATACACGCAAATAGCCAGGGCCGAAGTAATCAGCGGAGTTATCAAATGGACGCGGCCAGCAATGGACCCGGACCCGGACAGGGAAAAGACGGAGCATAAGATACCGGCAACGGCGGCGGCGATCCGCGCTCACGCGGCGGCGCTATTAGGGCCGACATATACGCAGCGGGAATTGTCCGCGCTCATAGAAACGGCCGGGAAAGGGCATGACCAATACCAAGCGCGCAGCGGAACGGCCGCGAGACTATATCATAGCGCCGACATTGCCAGGCACACGGACGCAAACGCAGCGGCGGTAGTAACGTACCTACGGGGGGAGTTGATGATTTTTTTCTTTACTACTTGACAAAGCAAAATATTTTTGATACTATATTACAGCTACGCATAAAAGCAGTAACCAGTAAACCGGCCGGGGAACCGGCCGGGAAAGGAGAAAAGAGAGCATGAACACAACAAACCCAATCCTAACAAACGCGACCGGCAAGGCGCTTTATAGTCTAACCCAACGTATAAACGTAAGACATAATTTATTTATGAATGTGTACCAGAAAGACGGACACAACAATCCCGACTGGTATACATTGAGAATCAAAACCGACTTTTCAACAGGTACCACAAAGGAGTATACAGGTGATGCAGAACAAATAACAAAAGCACTATGGAAGATACACACAAGGAAAGAAGCAAAAGCGGCCACGGCAGAGAAGGAGCGCCAGAAGGCAGAAATAGAGAGAGCGAGAGAGGAAGCAGGCGGGCCGGAAAAATACTATTTTATCCAGGTTTGGGGTTGCGTGCAGCCGATATTGAACGGACCGTACAACACCCAGGCGGAGCGGGACGCGGCCATGAAAGACAAAATCAAAGAGGAAGGAATTGACGATCATAGCTATTTTGCATTGAGCGGCAGAGATATAACGATTGACTAATAACTAACTAGTCCGGCGCGAGCCGGGGAAGGAGAAAAGAGAGCATGAGAACTTGCAGCATCATTTCAGGAGTAAACGAGATTCTTTCAGGCGATCCGAGATCGTGTCAAATCGTTTTTAACAATCTGACCGGCAGACCAAGCCCGAATTACAGGCGGGAACTTGAGCATTTTTGCCATGCCAAGATAACCGGGAGCATCAAAATTATAGACGATGATACCGGCGAGACTATCAGAGAGGCAGAGATTGACTAACCAGTAACGCAACAGCCGGGCTTGCTACGCTAGCGCTCCGCAGCGCAGCGTAGCGGGCCGGGCAGGGAGAAAAGAGAACATGGAAGCAACAGCACAGACAAGCGAAATACCATTGAAGGAACAGGAAATAATAATATCTGCTATACATAATGCCGACTTGTGGAGAGCAAGCAGGTTGAAAGTATCACGCGACGCGATAACGGCCAACGGGGTAAAATGGAACGAAGCACATAAAAAGTTTGTATATGACTACGCTAAAAAAGAGCATAACAGCCAGCAGCCCGAATTGCTATGCTTGCGCTCCGCAGCGCAGCG
>CAZCLS010000313.1:3472-5536 GCA_964499565.1 uncultured bacterium | reverse complement strand
ATGAACATAATACCCTCCAACTCGGTCCCGGTTCTTTTGCCGACGAACGCAGCGGTCTGCATGCCAAATCCCAAAACTGGCATGTCAATATGCAGGCTGTTACATTTATCGATATTCTCGGCAGTGGTCCTGAAAACACACGGTTTGTCCAGGGTAGCAACACTATCTGGGAATTAAGCGAAATCTTCCGGCTGTATGCCTGTGATGGTGTCTCCCTTCAGAATTTCCGTGTTACTGTCGACAATCCAACCTGTACCTTTATCAGCGCTTGTATCCGGATCGAAAATTGTAATGACATTTTCTTGAATAATCTCTGGCTTTCCGGTACCAAAAATATCGGTCAACTCATTACTGATGATGGCGCGACTACGAATGTCTTCAGAAACGGCAGCGCTGTCAGTATCTTCGGCCTTACCGGTCAGGACGGCCTCCGCCTCGAACATCTCCTCGTTGATGGCTTCGGTCGTGCCTTCTATACTGAAGCCCGCGGCGGGTATCATGCCACTAACCTGATTAAATATTGTACCTTCGTCGAACAGGACGGCTCTTTCGATGTCGATGACGGCGTCGCCCTCTGGACCAGGGCTTCTGACGAAAATGCCGAATTTAATCATCTCCAGATCGAAAAAACCATCTTCGCTAACCTTCCCGCCAGCGTTACCAATTTCGGCCTCGGTATCCGCGTCGACGCTACCGGCGACTGGAATCTCTATGGCGACCCGATCGCCTTCTCTCTCAGTAATAATTTTTTCAATATTGTCGACGGTTCCCCCGAATACTGGTTCTCTCCGGATTTAATTAATTTCGATGCGTCTTTGTTTGATGTCAGTTTCGACCCTGAATTCTTCACTGACGGCAATGGCCTGCCATTCGTGGCCGATGTCGATTATGGCTGGAAACCTGTCCCTGAACCTTTGCTTTCTCTTCCTCTGCTGCTGATCCTGGGTATGGCTTTTAGAAAATCTTAAATTCCATCTCGACTCCCGTTAACGACCAGGGCGGTAGCATTACATTTACTGCTTCCCCTGCCTTCAGCGCTTCTTCAACCGGTGCAATGTGCCGCGGACGCCCGATTGAATTTACCGCGTCCGGTGACGATCCGCTCAACCTTATTACCCGCACCGCCTCCGGCTGGCTGCACCCCTCTATTTCTATTTCACATTCCCGGGCCGCTCTATCCGGATTTACTATCCAGACTATACAGCGCCTGCCGTCCGCCGATGCCGACGCTGACAGGTCTAGTGTCGGGTCGTCGCTGTCTGAACGCAATGCCACACTCCCGCTTAACGTCGAGTATAACTTCTGAACATAATAGGCCGGGGTGCAATAGATATCTTCTCCCGATGTCTGGATCGATCCACTATAACAGCTGTTTACCAGGTTGGACCGGTTGGCTATCCTGATCAGATCCCCGTTGCGTTGAAAATGATTGAACATCCGCGCGCAAAACAGTCCATTGGCTAATGTTTGCAGCCGCGCCCGGGGTTCTCCCCAGTCCGCAGCCGTGTTATTCCATTCCGTGATGCCCAGTTTCATCCCGCGCGCCCCCGCTTCCCCGTCTATGCTCTCCCTTAATTGCCGCGTCTCTTTGACCGCGTCTCCTATATCATGCGAATAAAAATGCGGACAGATATAATCAACCTTCCCGCCAAATCCTGTTACCAGACTATCCGATCCGGATGCCGCCAGCAATAGTATCGAAGGATCTTTCGCTTTCATCGCCGCTATATATTCCTCTAACACTGCTTCGTATGCCGGCCCGGCCTGCTCATTGCCAACCTGCCAGTATTTGACGCCATACGGCGCGGTATGCCCGTTCTCCGTCCGAAGCCGACCCATCTCTGTCGTTGCCGCACCATTCACATATTCTACCTGCCGGGCTATGTCTTCCGGCGTGCTGGTGTTTGAATTGACGCATATCAACGGTTCCGCTTCAACCAGTTCGCAGAACCTTAGAAATTCATCGAGTCCAACATCCAGCTCTTCTACGGTTCCCCAGTAGCGGTTCATGAACGGCACCCGCTTTTCTCGCGGGCCTATGCAGGTACGCCAGTCAAACCAGAT
>CAZCLS010000313.1:0-3372 GCA_964499565.1 uncultured bacterium | reverse complement strand
AGAAATTCTCCCCGCCCTCCAACCCGTATGCGTGCCGATTGTTCTCCGTTAAATGCGTTGACCGGATCTAAGTCATATACCGCATCTACCGGAAAATAATACCTGCGGAGCTTGTCTCCGCACGTAAAAAACTGCCAGGCCGGTTCCGGAAAATCTACTTCCTTGCGATAATACATCGTGGGTTGCAGGAATCCAGTAAATGACCGGTCACGTATCCGCTCGGACCACATCCCCGGTATCATGCCGTATATGTATTCAACAAATTCTCCGTATATCAGCGGGCTGATCCCTTCCGAAAAAAGTGGTTCGGTACCAATGTGAATGCTGCACTTCATGTTAACTCCAAGATGTTTTTAAATCCATTCTCACTATCACCCGCTCCCCGTGTTTGCACACGCATACACCTGTTTCAGGGTACTTTACCGCCATATAGTCAACCAATAACTGCGGGTTTTCACTGTTCATCGCGAACATGTCGTAATGCGCCGGCACACATACCCGCGCCTGTATCTCACCGGCCAAATCCGCCGCTTCCTGGTAGGTCATATTTCCTATGCATCCTGTCGCGTATCGCTTCGCGTCCCGGCCATTGATCGGTAGAAAACATACGTCTATCCTACATTGTGTCAAGCGCCGAACCAATCCTTCATACCGGCAGGTGTCTCCGGCATGATACACACTCATGCCGTTCCCTTCGATGATACACCCGAGATACGGATACCGGCCCGATATCGGATCCTGATCCAGAAACTCATGCGCCGCCGCTACTCCTGTCACTGATATATCATTGATACTGAAATTCTGCCCGTCATCTAATCCTATAAACCGTTCAAAAGGTATACTCAGCTCTTTTGCCAGTCCCGGAAGTAACGCGTCCGGTACTACAAATCGTACTCGATCTGATACCGCCGCCAGGCGCTGCCAGGCCGGACGGTCTATATGATCCCCATGATCATGACTGCCGATTACCAGACAGGCGTCTGTCATTTCTTCCGGGTCTAACAATGGTGCTGTCAAACGGTCTGGGTGCGGGCTTACGTACGGATCAAGATAAAGTATGGTCCTGCCCAGCTTTAGTGCAAATCCCTGCTGCCCAAGCCACCAGAATGCACATGCTCCTTTCCCTGTTTTACACGATTCTATTTCGTTCTTTAACTCACTATGTTGTTTCATGTATTACCATTCTAGTATTACTTTTATTGCTCCAGGATCATTGCGCGCTATCTCTATTCCTTCCATTCCCCGCTCAGCCGGTAATCGATGCGTTATTATTCGATCTAACGTTATTCCGACCGCCCCGGCTATTTCTACCGCTTTTGGCCAGGCGCCCGCGCTCGCATTGCTTCCTATTATGCTGATCTCCTTTAACAGCAGTTCGTTCCACGTAAATTCCGCCCGGCTCGTGCCATAATCCCCAAGTACTAATATCCGCCCATCGTGAGCAGCGCACTGCATTCCCGCTTTAAGCGCGCGTCCTGATCCGCTGCACTCTATTACTATCGGATAGCCTCCACCTCCATTCGCTGTTCGTATCCTTTTTGCCAGTTCATCCCCGCATTCATGATAATTATACGTCTCTGTCGCCCCTGATTCCCGCGCAAGCTTTAACCGTTGCTGCCGGCCGCCAACCAATATTATGCCTGAAACTCCTCCTGTCTCCAGCAACATCACTACTATCAACCCAATCGGCCCGTCTCCAAAAACAAGTGCCGCTTCTGCCCCTTCCACTCCCAACCGCGTTAACCCCCTCACACACACCGCCAGCGGTTCTATCAATGCCGCCTGTGCCAGCGCTGTCGAGTCCGGCAGCATGTATAATCGCTCCGCTTCAGTTATAAAATATTCCGCATAGCCACCCGGATGTTCAAACCCTACTTCTCCGCCGTCCGCTAACACATTCTCTCCTACACACCGGTTGCCAACCATGCGCTGGTCTACTCCCGGACCAGCCTTGTCCACCGTCCCCGCCCATTCATGCCCCGGTATCGCCGGAAATGCCGTCCTGCTCCAGCCGTTGATCATCTGCAGGTCCGTGGCACATATGCCGCAAAACCCTGTTCTGATGCGGACCTGTCCTGCACCCGGCTCGGGCAGCAGCAGTTCCTGCCATCGTATTTCTCCCGGCCCTGTGTTAACTAGTGCATGCATGCCCGTATGGATGTATGATTACTTTGTTGCGTTCCTTTTTGCCCATGACTGCTACTGCGGCATGTATTTCCGTTAACGGAAACCGATGCGATATTATCTGTTCCGGATTTACCAATCCTCTTTCCATTAATCGTATCGCATTCTGCATTGCTCGCGGCGTTGTGCCAAAACTGGCATCCATCCTCCCTTCCAGAAAATGTGTCTCACCCCCGTCCAGCTCGAAATGTTCATGGGTTGTTATGCCAAATATATTCCAGCGCGTTCCGCGCCGCCGTAATTCTGTCATTAATCGTACCGCACCAATCGGCCCGGCTGCTTCAATAATTAAATCGGGGCCGTTCGGTATAATTTCATATACCGCTTCCTTCGGGTCTCCTGCTGTTGGATCGATGCCATGGGTTGCCCCCAGTTTCAGCGCGTTCCCGCGGGCATATTCACTCGGATCTATCACTATCAGTCGTCCTGCTCCTGCTGCCCGCGCTACCATCAGGCACAGCAAACCGATACCCCCAACTCCTATAATAACCACATCATCTCCTACCGTCATTTGGCTGTACTGAACCAGTCCTTTCCATGCTCCCGATAACGGCTCGGTCAGTGCCGCGGCATCAAATGATATCGTCGCCGGTTTATGAAACAGACAGGATTCTTTCGTTTTCATATACTCCGCAAACGCCCCGGGCAAAACCGTTACCGGTCCGTCTCCCCCGGTTGTAAAGGCATTAGCGCAATAATGCGGCGTTCCCATGCGGCACTGCTCACACACACCACAAAACCCGGACGGCATACAGATTACTTCATCTCCTGCCTTAAAACCCGTTACTCCCTGCCCAATTGCCGCGACAACGCCTGCCGGCTCATGCCCCGGTATAAAAGGAAAGCTGACATTCCTTCTGATTCCCTGGATCGCCTTATAATCAGTCGCGCAAAAACCGCAACTATGGATCAGAACCACTACTTCTCCCATTCCGGGAACAGGCTCGGGCACATCTATCAGCTCGAGCTTTTTAAAATCCAAAAGTACCGCAGCAAGCATACGCCTCCTCTTTTCATAATTGAATAAATACCATTACGAAACAACTGTAATATATTTCAATCCCGATTACAATAACAAAACAACCCCCGCAATTTGCGAAAATGAAGCATATTCAAAAATCCACATAAAAACACCCGGGGTCAGGTCTTGAATCAGTCCATATCCCTCACTTCCAGCACGTTACTATC
>CAZCLS010000312.1:0-5560 GCA_964499565.1 uncultured bacterium | reverse complement strand
TCTCGGCCTATCTCTATCTCTCCATGGCTGCTTATTTCGAAGAACTGAATCTGCCTGGATTCGGTAACTGGATGAAGGTTCAGGCGCAGGAGGAGATGGTCCACGCTATGAAGTTTTACACCTTCATCATCGACCGCGGCGGCCGGGTACTGCTTGACGCTCTCAAAAAACCCGAAACGGCCTGGGACTCTCCCCTGGCTGCCTTCCAGGCCGGCTATGCCCATGAACAGTATATCACCAACCGTATCAATAAACTCGTCGACCTGGCGATTGAAGCTAGCGACCATGCCAGCAAAACGTTTCTCGATTGGTTTGTCACTGAACAGGTCGAAGAAGAGGCCAACTCTGATAATATCGGCAAGCAACTCAAATTGATCGAAGGTTCTCCACAGGCATTGTTCCTGTTAGACCGTGAACTGGCGGCCCGCGTGTTTACTCCCCCGGCAGCGCCGGCTCAATAATCGTTGTCTGCTTTTGTGTAAAAGCTGCGAGCGCATGGGTTGCGCACGGGCAGCTCGCTTGCCGTCTTGCCTTCCGGTTCGCGGCAGCAGGCTCCGTGTGCACCCCAATGCGCTTTGCGAATCCTGTGTAATCCGCGTACCCGGAATAATCCCATGTATACGTCGCAAGCCAGCATTACCGTTCGTGAACGTCTCTGCATTGAAGTTAAACCCGCTCCCTGCGGTATGGTTGTTTTCGGCGCGTCAGGTGACCTTGCTCATCGAAAAATTCTGCCCTCCCTGCTGCAGCTTTTTGCCAAAAATTTGCTGTCGGAACATTTTTATGTCATCGGCTGCGGCCGGACCACCTATTCCGATCAGGCCTTCAAAAAAATTGTGCGGGAGGCTATTTTGGCCCAGGCGCCCGATGTTACGCATGATATCGCTTCCGCCTTCCTGGACCGCTGTTATTACCTCAGCGGCTCCTACACCGATACGTCCCTGTATGAAAGTTTGGGCCGCACGATGAGTGAACTGGATACAAAATATTCAACCGAAAAAAATCATCTGTATTATCTGTCTATCCCGCCTATGCTCTATGCTCCGGTCGTGCAGCACCTCGCGGACGCCGGCCAGGTTCAAGAGCATTCCTGCTCCAACGGCTGGGCCCGCGTCATCGTCGAAAAACCCCACGGCCATGACTTGGACAGCGCCAAAGCACTCTCTCAGCAGTTGCGCGCGGTTCTGTCCGAAGACCAGATTTACCGCATCGATCATTACCTCGGTAAAGATACCGTCCAGAATATCATGATGTTCCGCTTCGCTAATATTATGTTTGAACCGGTCTGGAATCAACAGTATATCGATCATGTCCAGATCGCCGTAACGGAATCATTAGGCATTGGTTCACGCGCGGGCTATTTTGAACAGGCAGGCCTGCTGCGCGATATGTTCCAGAACCATATGATGCAGCTTCTCTCCCTGGTTGCCATGGAACCTCCCCACACATTTAGCGCCGACCATATCAGAGACGAAAAAATGAAATTGTTACGCGCGGTACGTCCGTTTCCCTTGGATAACCTGCCGGCCTGGATCATGCGCGGCCAGTATACCGCCGGACGGATCGCCGACCGCCCCGTGACAGGCTATCGTGAAGAACAGAATGTCGCCGGGGATTCCCGCACGGAAACATATATCGCCGCCAAACTGATGATTGATAACTGGCGCTGGAAAGGCGTTCCCTTTTACCTGCGGTCCGGCAAACGGCTGATGTGCAAAAATTCCGAGATCGCCGTGTATTTCAAGCATGTGCCCCATTCCATGTTTACTCCCCTTAATCCCGAAGATTTGTCGCCTAACGTTCTTATATTTACCATTCAACCCGATGAAGGCCTGGTTCTCCGAATCCAGGCTAAAAGTCCCGGCCCTAAACTCTGTATCAGTGATATGAATCTGGACGTTACCTATGCCGACGTCTTTAAATCCGCGCCGCCCGATGCCTATGAACGCCTGCTGCTCGATTGCATGCTCGGCGACCAGACCCTGTTCGTCCGCGACGATATCGTCGAGCTTACCTGGAAGTTATGGACTCCCGTCCTGAATGCCTGGGCCGGCGATCCCGCGCTTCCTCTGTATGAATATCCCGCCGGTTCCTGGGGCCCGGCCGAAGCCGATCAGCTGGTGCAGTCCGATAACCGTCAATGGCGCGACCTTTGCCTCTGGTGCCGCAGAAAGGAATAATATATCTTATGAATACTTCATCGTTCCAACCCGCTGATTTTGCCGAAGCCGCTGCCGAATATATCGCTTCCGTCATTACCGCCGCTGCCGGCCGGCAGGGCTTCTGTTCCCTCGTGCTTTCCGGCGGTTCAACTCCCGCACCGGTCTATCGGCAGCTCGCTGCTCTCAAAGTGCCCTGGTCTCTTGTTCACCTCTTCTGGAGCGATGAACGCCATGTCTCGCCTTCCGATCCCAATAACAATTATTATATGGCCGAAGAAAACCTGCTCAGCCGGATACCTGTTCCACCCGAAAATATCAACCGTATTCATACCGAATTCCTGTCAGCCGATGACGCCGCCGAAACGTATGAACAAATTATAAGAAACTTTGCGGCCGAGCATACCCTCCGTAATGATCGCTCGGACCTGATCCCCTCCTTCGATCTGGTACTGCTGGGTATCGGTGGCGACGGCCATACCGCCTCATTGTTTCCGGACAGTTCCGCTCTGCGTGAAACCGAACATCTGGTCGTGGCGACCGGTATTCCCGATATGGACCCCAGGGTCAGGCGTGTTACCATGACTATTCCCCTGCTGAATACGGCGCGAACCGTGCTTTTCCTGGTCTCCGACCAATCCAAACTGCCGATCATTCAGGCTATCGAGAACGATCCCGAGACAGCTAAAGATTTATACCCCGCCGCCCGAATTGCCGGACGTGAGCAGACTTTGCTATACTATTCGGTCTGATTATCTGATTGTGTATATATTGCAAACGCTCAGAAATGGGAGACCGCTGAAAAAATGATAATGTCTGATTCCAGTTCACGTTCATTTCGTTCCCGGCTGATTGTCACGGCATTCTGCCTGGTCGCCGTTCTGATTGTTCAGTCGCTGCCGGTTCCATTTTTACAAACACAATTTGCTAGCGAAGCCAATCCACTCGCCGGCCTTACAATCGGAATACTGGGATTGATGCCATATATTTCTTCACACCTGATTTTTATGGTTTTTGCTCTGCTGATCCCTCCCCTGCGCTCCCGTCTGTTCAACCAGGACTACCATTATCTTTTTTTCAGAAGAACTATACAGTTGTTGACCTGCATTATTATCTTTATACAAAGTTACACGCTGGTCTCAGTCCTCTGCCGTCAGGATTTGGTAATGTCACAATCGGCACTGGTTTTTACGGCCCTTGTGCTTGTTTTTACTGCCGGTGCGGGTGTATATCTTATCTGTGGTTATATCATCTCGTATTACGGCATCGGCCAGGGCATTTCACTGATTTTCTGCATGGCCATCGTGAAACGTATCAGCAGCACGGCAAAACTGTGCGCCGGGCTTGATGTCGCCCCGGCGCGGGCCACTGTGGTTTACCTGATTATTGTCGCCACTGTTATTCTGTTTTCAATCTTCATCCTCGGTCTGCGCCGTGTATACAACAGCTCTTCACTACCGCTTTCTCTCCCCGCATTGATGCCGGTTACCTGGTATACTATTCTGGCAACCCTGGTAGTCATCGGTCTGCATCAGCATTTCCTTCCTACCTCAATACTCAGCCTTGGTGTTTTCCTTGCTGTTGCTCTGACGGTGAATTTTGTGTATGTCCGCCACATACTCAACCATACTTCTTCACCAGCCGGCTCCTCCGTGCCCGTGACGGATCCCCGCCTCTGGAGCTGGGTGTTTGTATGGGCCGCTGTTGTTCTGTTGTTCCAAACCGGTCACTTCTTCTATAGTACTCACACTCCTATGTCTATCGCCTTGAAAGGGCTTCAGCAAGTCATGCAGTTGTTTATCCTGACCGTGACAGCAGTCAATTACTACCGCTGGTGGCAGCACCGTGAATGGAAGCCCGTATATATCCACGCTGATCCTGCGTACGCATATGCTTACGCGCAGAACCTTCGGGCGAACGGCATGGAACCATGCGTTATCGGTCGTGAAGGGTGGGGTACCGCGTACGGCCTGTTTGTCGGCCCACTGGCGGAACGATTCGTTTTGCTGAAACCCGAAACTTCAACACCAGAGTAGCTGCAATTCCTCAATAAATATCAGCCTGAAGGCTGGACTCCAACGGCTGCATACGGTGTTGGAGTACACGCTTTAGCGTGAATAGAGAATGAATGTTCAGCGTATACGTGTATGTAAGCAAGCCACCCGCCTCAGAGCCGCGGGTGCTACTTTCGGAACACAGAAATTGGACATCTGCCCTCTGCCCATCGCGTAATGAAGCTGGGTGGTTGTGTGGCTGGGAGGGTACCCCCCAACCCCCTGGATCAGGGGGAGGTTCGACTCACCACTCACCACTCACGAATAGACGACTTACCCTTCTGGCGCAGCTTCGCACACCGCAGGGCAAAGCCGCCCACGGCCAACGCAACACATCCACCGTTTCGTTAATCCCCTCGTCGTCGTTCTCGTCCTCGTTCTCGTTCTCGCTTCAGTACTTACATGCTTCACAACTCACGACTCACGATTCACGACTCACGACTCCCGACTCACGACTCACGACTCACGGCTCTCGGCCCTCGGCCCTCGGACATCGACTCACGGCCCACTACCCTCTGAACCCTGAACCCCGAATCCTGACAACTCAAATTGACCCCTTCACGGGCATATGGTATAATTTCACGTATATGACTATTCATGAGATAACTGATTCACATAAGGATAAACAATGAGTTTTGATCTGAAAAAATTGTCGAATTATGATGGCGTAACCGGCCCGCTTCTTTTTGTTATCATGGATGGCGTAGGCCTGTTTAAAGGCGAAGCCGACGGCTATCCCGGCAACGCCTTCGAACAAGCCCATCCCGAACATATTCTCACGCTTCTTTCCAATGAAAAAATAGTGACAAAACTCAAAGCCCATGGCACCGCCGTCGGTATGCCCTCGGATGATGACCAGGGCAACAGTGAAGTCGGACATAACGCTATCGGCGCCGGACGGATTTTCGCCCAGGGCGCCCGACTGGTTGACGAAGCGATTGAGTCCGGCCGCCTGTTCGAAGGCACGGTCTGGAAAGAGATTATTGATAATGCCGTTTCAAACAAAAAACCGGTCCATTTCATCGGCCTGCTTTCAGACGGCAATGTCCATAGCAATATTTACCAGCTTATCGCCCTTATCGGCGCCTGCGACGCGGCCGGCGTTGAAACGGTGTACGTGCACGGCCTGCTCGATGGCCGCGACGTCCCCCCCCTCAGCGCCCTGCGCTACTTCGGCGAACTCGAGGATTATCTCTGGTCCCTCCGCCGCCAGTCACTGAAACAAGGCAAAATCCGCAAATATTTCGTTGCCTCGGGCGGCGGACGTATGGTTACGACCATGGACCGCTATGAAGCCGATTGGCGCATCGTCGAGCGCGGCTACAACACCCACGTTCTGGGCGAAGG
>CAZCLS010000311.1:0-5561 GCA_964499565.1 uncultured bacterium | reverse complement strand
TAAAGGAACATAAAAGCTGAAATGGATACCGTGAAACAAACACCGGAAGAGTTTACGATACTTGACAATGCAGTACGTTGTCTGGTTGAGAAAAGGAATACATACTGCATAGGCCTCTCGGGCGGCAGCGATTCGGTAGCACTGGCGCATATACTGCAGCGGTTGAGAGGAGAGTATGGCATACAGCTGGCGGCCCTGCATCTGAATCATACTTTACGGAGCAGAGAAAGCGAACGCGACGCGGAATTCTGCGCGAAGATAGCGAAGCAATGGGGCATGACATATTATGCAGAAAGGGTAGACGCGGGCGCGTATGCCAGGGAGCATGGGCTGTCAATCGAGGACGCGGCGCGGCGCTGCCGGTATGAATGGTTCAGCCATATGAGTGAAAGGCTGGGGGCGGCAGGCATTTTTTTAGCGCATCATGCGGACGACCAGGCGGAAACGCTGCTGCTGCGTTTGATACGGGGAACGGGAACCAGGGGATTGGGGGGGATGAAAACGATAACACACATGGGAAACCTGACAATTATCCGTCCGTGGCTGCATATTCGCCGGACGGCAATTGAGGAATACCGTCACGCGAATTCAATTCCCTGCTGTTATGATTCAAGCAACAGTGATACTCGTTTCGACCGAAACTGGATACGGCACGAAATAGTACCGGCATTGGAGACGCGATTTGGAAAGGGTGTAACTGACCGGCTTGTTCACACGGCTGAAATCAGCCGGGCAGCTCAGGAGCAGATCCACGCGAGCGCTATGAAATATATATCAGAGAACAAGGTAGAAACGATACTTGGTCCGGTGTTGTCAAAACAAACATTTGTGTTACAAAGCTGCGCGATTCAGCGGGAAGTGATCATAGAAATGATTAGTGAGCAAGCGACGCGGGACTGCATGCCGGGATTTGAGATAATCGAGGGAATCCGGGAATACATAATCGGTTCAGCCAGACATAGCCCGGTGGAACTGCCGGGAGGAGCAGGGATAAGCAAAGCAGGCGACAGGATAATTTTCAGTTCGGGTCCGCGGGGAGAACTTAAAGCTATGGCAATACAACCAGGCGAAGGATACCCCGTGACACCAGACATTGAACTAAGGATAACACGAGTAGAGAAACGGGGAGCAGGGAATTCAGACAATGGAGAGGGGTGGCAGGCAGTATTAGGGGGAGAGGGGATCGAAATGGTGCAATACGGACATATACCTGAAAAGGGAAGCGTGATAGTGCGGAGCCGCAGGGCGGGTGACCGGTACACGCCGGTAAACGGATCGAGAAAAAAAGTCAAGGACATATTGATCAACGCGGGAATACCGGGCATACTAAAAGGAATGATTCCGGTCATAGAACATGATGGACGGCTGGTATGGATGGCAGGCTGGCGTATAGGAGAGGAGTACAAGGTGGAGGGGGGCAAATGGGCCTACCGGTTATCGTGCCGGATTCAAGCTGGAAAGAAAGAAGACAAGTGAGTTGAAGTGTCGCACTGAAAAAAATCTTGAATAAAAGGAGTCAATCTGGTATACTTTATATGGTATGTTTTTTGGGCGATGGAAACACAGAAATAATCGCAAAAAGGTATGCAAGTGGCACGAGAGACGCATTATATGGTTAATTTCGGGATTAAATACAAGCATCTCATCCATTATTGTTCATGCACAAGAATTGTCAAGTATTACTATAACACCGTCATAATTATACACAATGAACATCGAAAAACACAATCATCACATAGTCATCATACCAAGCTTGAATGATAGTGGCAAGCTGGGGATGCTGATAGGGCAGCAAAGTGAAACAGAAGGAATGCCGGCGCATGTATTCAAGTATCCAACCCGGGAATGGACGATCGACCGGGCAGCGCTGATGTTGGCAACATATGTTGATACAGAGATAATACAGGATGACAAAGGGCGTTCAGTAAGTTTTGTAGGATATGGAACGGGCAGTCTGATCATGCGTTATTTTTTGACACATTATGAGCTTTTGCCGGCACGACGGTGTATAATAATAGCAGATCCCAGACATCCGACAGACCGTTACCGGAAGAGGAAAGCGGGCAAATGGGGACATTACCGATACGGATCAATACTGGACCAGCTGGCGGAAGGACCGAGAGGATTTCCGGCGCATTGCGGTATACCGCCGATACCAACAGGAGTAATTGTCAGCGGAGTCAAACGGGAAGAGGAGATGGATCGCATACACAACGTGTTCATAGAGGAGTCAATATATACACCGACTGAATTACTGAGCGCGGCCCGGGATGTGGTGTATATCGAGAGATCGAGCCGGAGCAAAAAGTCAGCCGGAAAACTAAATAAATACGTCAGTTCGTTTCTGCAGCATGGTTGGTTCACGAGGGAGTGAACGCACGCAATCAACATACTGATATATCAATGACAATGCATCCTGAAAGCCCGGGATGTATTTCGTTTTAGAGCCTTTTTTGGTATACTATCAAGTTAAAGATTATGAAAAAGCGGCACCAGACACGAGCAATTCGGGTTGGAGGCGTCACGATCGGCGGTGGCAGTATGTTGACTGTGCAGTCAATGACAACGACCGACACCCGGGATGCGAAGGCCACCGTAGCGCAGATCAATAAACTGGCTGCGGCTGGATGTGATATTATACGCGTAGCCGTGCCGGATACTGAAGCGGCGCAGGCATTGCCGGAAATTATCGGCGCTTCACACCTGCCGGTAGTTGCAGATATACATTTTGATTATCGGCTTGCCCTTAAGGCGATTGAAGCGGGTGTGCATAAGCTGCGGCTGAACCCGGGGACAATCGTTAACACGGCACGGGTGAAGGAAGTAGCGAAGGCCGCGATGGAACACGGGATACCGATTCGGATCGGGGTAAACGCCGGCAGCCTGGAAAAAGAATTATTAGCACAGGTGGAACAAGGCACAATGAGCCTGGGATCCGCGTTGGCGGAGAGTGCGTTGCGAGAAGCACGCATTCTGGAAGATTGCGGCATGGCCGACATCGTTATAAGTGTCAAGGCATCACGGGTGCCGGCAACGATTGAAGCTAACAGGATACTGGCGGAAGCAAGGGATTACCCGCTTCACATAGGCATAACCGAAGCGGGAACCGCGCGCAATGCGATCATCAAGAGCGCGGCAGGGCTGGGAGTATTACTGGCGGAGGGCATAGGAGACACGTTGCGGGTATCGATCAGTGGTCCGCCGCTTGAGGAAGTGCTTGTCGGACGGAAGTTACTGCAGGCGATGGAGTTGCGGGGATATGGACCGGAAATCATCAGTTGTCCGACCTGTGGCAGGACGAAAATAGATGTAGCGGGACTGGCAGAGGAGTTGGAGCGCAGGATAGCGTTAGACGAGACGCTGCGGCGTGCGGCCTGCACGGTAGCGATAATGGGATGCTCGGTTAACGGACCGGGCGAGGCACGGGCAGCGGATATAGGATTTGCGGGAGGGCGTGAAGGCGGGATATTATTCCGCAAAGGGGAAGCATGCGGCGCAATAACGGTAGAGCAAGCGATAGACCGTTTAATTGAGGAGTTGCGGACGATCACGGACGAGACCGAGCAGACAGATAACAGGTAAGAGAACAGAAACAGATGGATATCGTCAAGACGTTTATAGAATGCGAAGCGTTGCTGGAGGGGCATTTCATACTGAGTTCGGGACTGCACAGCAACCGCTATCTGCAATGCGCAAAAGTGCTGCAATATCCGTTGCTGGCGGAGCAGCTGGGAGCGCTACTGGCGGAAAAGTTCAAGGATGAAGCACCACAAGTGATCGTTGGACCTGCAATGGGCGGTATCATAATAGCGCAGGAAGTGGGTCGGGCTTTGAAAACGAGGACAATATTCAGTGAACGCGAAAAGGGCCTGATGACTTTGAGGCGCGGATTCAGCATAGGCAGAGGTGAACGGGTACTTGTCGTAGAGGATGTGATCACAACGGGAGGTTCGGCGAAAGAAGTGGCCGAGATGTTAAAGGAACGAGGAGCAGAAGTAGTCGGGTTAGGATCAATCATAGACCGGAGCGGGGGCAAAGCGGAATTTCCGGCGCCGTTTCGATCTCTGGCAGCAGTAGCGGTAGAAACATACGATCCGGCGGATTGTCCGATGTGCGCGGAAGGCACGGTAGCGGAAAAGCCGGGAAGCAAGACGATACAGTAAGATAGAGTGGAAGAACTATTGGAAATGAAATACGAATGAAAGAACGGATAGAGACAGCAGTAAGAGAAACGATAATGGAATGGCTGGAAGCATCGGCGCAAGCCCGTGAGGCGATGCCGCCTATAATCATTACCATTCCCAAAGACACGACTCACGGAGATTTTTCGACTAACGTGGCGATGATAGTAAGCAAGCGGGCAGGGAAAAAAGCCGGGGAAGTAGCTATGGAGATGCAAGCGCAGCTGAACCGGAAGCTGGAAGGGCAGGCGGTATGCACGGTCGCAGGCCCGGGATTTATAAATTTTACCCTTACGGAAGACGCCGGGAAAAAGGTGTTTGAAACATTACTGGCAGAGGGGGAAGAGATAGGGCGGTCAACGATCGGGGCAGGAAAGACGGTTAATATAGAATATGTGAGCGCGAATCCAACCGGACCGTTGACCGTGGGGCATGGACGGAACGCGGCGGTAGGGGATGTGATCGCGAATTTGCTTGCGGCGGTAGGGTACACAGTAACGCGGGAATATTATTTCAACGATGCCGGCAATCAGATGAACGTGCTGGCGCAATCGGTACGGACGCGGTACCGGCAATTAACGGGAATCCATGAGGAGCTGGCGGAAGGCGGATACCAGGGTGAATATATCAAAGAGATAGCGGAAGCGGTACGCAAGGATTATGGAGACAGTCTGACTGAGACGGAAGAGCATGGGATATTCAAGAGATACGCGATCGAGGCGACATTCGCCATGATAAAAGAGACGCTTGGAAGGATGTTGATACATCATGACGTATATTTCAATGAATACAGTTTGTATGAGAACGGGAAGATAGAAGAAACACTGAAGCAGATAGCTGAGAAGGGATTATCATACGAGCAAGACGGTGCGGTCTGGTACAAGGCGACGAAATATGGAGCCGAAAAAGACCGGGCGCTGGTCAAATCGACGGGAGAGCCGACGTACCGATTACCTGATATAGCGTATCACATAGACAAGTATAAACGCGGATATGATCGAATAATCGATATATTCGGGGCGGATCATATCGCACAGTATCCGGATGTGTTGTCGTGTTTGAAGGCGCTGGGATATGATACGGAACGGGTAACGGTAGTGGTATATCAATTTGTGACGCTGGTACGGGACGGGCAGGTGGTAAAGATGTCGACACGCAAGGCCAATTATATAACGCTGGACGATTTATTCGATGAGGTAGGAGTAGACGCAGCGCGATATTTTTTTGTCATGCGGCGGCTCGGGAGTCACCTGGAGTTCGACCTGGAGCTGGCCAAGAAACAGACGTTGGACAACCCGGTATTCTACGTGCAGTACGCGCATGCTCGAATATGTTCTATATTCCAGCACGCGGCGGAGACGAAGCCGGAGCTGGCAAACA
>CAZCLS010000310.1:0-5562 GCA_964499565.1 uncultured bacterium | reverse complement strand
ATGGGTCGGTCATCCGGGATCATGTGAGATTGCTGGAACATGCCACGATAGACGCTGCCAGCAAGACCATCAAAGCTTATGTAACTGTCAAAGGCTGGCCGTACGCTAATGGCGACATGTCCGGCACGACGATTATAGACGGCAACTATAACAAAGGCGACATCCAGGATAAAGGCGTCTGGTTTAACTGGGCTTGGGGCAGCGGTCACAGCGAGGGTGAAATCGACAAGGAACTGAATGGATTATACGCCCAGTACCTGTTTGAAACAGAACATCCGTACCTGGTGTGGGATACCTATTCCGCTAATCACGGTTTCAAGCAAGGCGTAGAATTTGTCGAGTATCCGGGACGGTATGCTGAAAAGGTACTCTATGCCGAAACCGAGCTTTGGGCGAGACCCGGAGGGAGTTACGACCGCGCCGACTGGGAAAGCTATCTGGCTGCCCAACCTGTTACGGGCCGGGTGGCACGCTTTAACGGTAGTGATCAGTTCATCGAAATCCCGCGTGATATCGGTGACATGTTTGATTTCTCAGTGGAGTTGAACATGAAATGGGATGGCGGCGCGGCCGACCAGAAGCTGTTCCAATTTCCCGGTAAGGATGGTGTGTCAGAGATGTATTTCACACCGTCCGACGCGAGCGGTAAAATGGCGTTAGTGATTACAGCGAACGGCAGCACACAGAAAATCATAGCTGACCGGGGCGCGACGGTGGGAAGCTGGCAGAAGATAACCGTAACGATTTACGGTGGTAAAGGCAGAATATTTCTGACCGACACCGTCATTGGAGAAAACCTGACTTTGACTCTCCGGCCCGAAGATGTGCGGCCGCAGACAGGGTACATCGGCCGGGGACAGGACGGGCATTATTATGACGGAGAGCTGGAAGACATCGGCTTTTATTCGATAGCGGTATTAGAAGATGAACCGCCCACTCCCAATCCGCCGGAATGGGCTTTGGAACCGACGATCCTGAGTGAAAACGCGATTATTATGGCAGCGGTAAAAGGCAGTGACGCGCATGCGCCGGTCGAATACAAATTCCTGGAATTAAGCGGCAACGCCGGTGGTCAGGGCAGCAGCTGGCAGGCAGATTACGGCCATCGTAATCTCGGCCTGTCACCGGAGAGAACCTACCGTTACGCAATCCTGATGCGGGACGCTCTGGGGAATGTTACCGCTACATCCACGCCGTTTATGATCACGACGCCGACCGATGCACCCGATTGTTTTCTGCAGGACCCGGACACGCATCTGCTGAGTATCGAAGCGGAACATTATGATCATACCGAAGCTATGAACAATCATCACTGGGACAAGGTTACGAGCCCATCAGGCTATTCCGGCAGCGGTATGATGCGAGCAAATCCTGATCAAGGGGTGCAAGTTAACAAGGAATACGAGTTTAACAGTCCGCGCCTGGACTTCAGGGTTTATTTTACTCAGGCCGGTCGGCATTACATCTGGGTTCGCGGCTATGGCAATAATTATGGCGGAGATTCCTGCCATGTCGGGCTTGACTACCGCGAAAATACAACGGCTGATTATATCGGAATGACTCCCGGGTCATATCAATGGAACAGTGACAGAAAGTATATCGATGTACCCTATGCCGGCATTCATGTCGTCAATATCTGGATGCGGGAAGACGGGTATGGCGCTGATAAAATAGTGTTAACGCCCGACAGCACCTATCTGCCGGAAGACACCGGCCCGGATGAAAGTGTGCGAGTGACTGGAGGCCTTGATACGACTCCGCCCGAGCCTGACCCGGCCAGCTGGTCCGCGCCGCCGTCCGCTTTGAACGACATGGAAATAGCGATGACCGCCACGACCGCGACCGATCCTGCCGGGGTAGAGTATTATTTTGAATGCACGGCAGACGGCGGCCATGACAGCGGCTGGCAGGATAGCAGCAGCTATACCGATACCGGCCTGGAAGACCTGACTGAATTCTCCTACCGCGTCAGGGCCAGGGACAAGAGTTTATTTCGAAACGCAACCGGCTGGTCGCCTGAGCAGAGCGCCACGACGGAAATGGCCGACGTTAAAATAACCCAGGAACAAGGCGCGACAGATGTTACGGAAAGTTCGGCTACGCTGAATGGTGTGCTGGAATATGCTACTGCTCATCCTACGGAGATCTATGTCTATCTGGGCCGGACGAATGCCGGAACCGACAGAGACGCCTGGGAACAGGAAATCCCGTTGGGAGTGATTCCGGAAGGAAGCTTTTCCACGGCGGTAACCGGGTTGTTGCCGGAAACAACGTATTATTACCGCGGTTTCGGCACGAATGAACAGGGAACAGGCTGGAGCCTGAGCGCGAAACCATTCTACACGACTACAACCAGCAAAGAATGGAACCGGATTATGATGATTACCTTCAGCGGGTATGACCGCGCAACTGTTCTGACAAACTTTCCTGTGCTGGTAGTACTGAATGACAACATAGAAGGATTTTCCTATACTCATTTCGGTTCGGCGAATGGAACCGACCTGCGGTTTGAGGATAAGAGCGGAACCGAAGTACCGTATGAAATCGAGTCCTGGAATCCGCAAGGCAGTTCCTATATCTGGGTGCAAGTACCGGAACTCGCATCGGCCGAGACTTTCATTATAGCCAGGTGGGGCAATGGTGACGCGCTTCAGCCCGCATACACGACTAACGGGGCAACCTGGTCGGAAGGCTATGCCGGCGTCTGGCACATGAACGAGCCCGGAGCGGTAAATTCAGTTAACGGGCATGCTGGTACGGCCCACGGAAATCAGAATGCCATCGGCTATATCGGCGGTGCACAGTCGTTCAGCCGCGTTTCAGGCAACCAGTATATCAGCGTGAGTGACATTGACATCTCCGACGACCTGACGATGGAAGCCTGGCTGTGCAATACTTATTCGAATCCGCCGGGAGACAAATTCGTTATGAGCAAAAAAGACTCGTACGAATGGTATCAATGGAATGTCGACTGGAACATCAACTTTGATATTATCGGAACATCACGCTATACATTCCAAAATAACAACATGTATGATTTGGATGAACCAGCCTGGACCTATGAAGCAGTGAGCTATGACAGCAGCGAAGGTGTCGGCAAGGGTTATATGACTACGCAGGCCGACCCGAACACCATGGCCCAGCGCTATGTTTTTGACAAAGGCGCCGGCATGGCGCCGGCACAGAACGATAATGAATTGACTATCAGCTGCAGCGATAACCGCGGGTATTACGGCCGCATGGATGAAGTACGGTTATCCCGCGTCGAACGTTCGGCCGACTGGCTCTGGGCCAGCTGGAAAAGCCAGGGCAGCCCGGACGAGTTCGCCGAGTATGGACCGGTGCAGCTGATTCCCGAACCCGGGGTAGTGCTGCCGGGGCTGATCGCCCTTTTAGTGATGACACTCCGCCGGAAGAACCGGGCCTGAAATCAATCGGACCGATCCGACCGATCTGTCCGATCCGTCCGATCATTTGACTCAACCAAAGGATACGTATGAAATCGTGCGTTGGCAGAATTAATCTGGTGTCCCTCGTACTTGCAATCACACTGGGAATGACCGCTGCCGCTGCTCAAAAAGCGGGTAACGAAAAAATTAAAATCGACAAAGGCCCGACCGTTGAGCGTCACTGGCAGCACTGGGGCAATAAAGTGGGCGAGTTCGATGGCACGTTCATACGGATTGAAGGCGGTAATACCGCCGTGATCCGTGACCCGAATGACCAGGAGTTACGCATTCCGCTGTTTTATTTTTCAGCGCCGGACTTGAGTTACATGCTCAACCGCCTGGCGCAATTCCCGGAGTACGCGATTGAAAAACGGATCGATGATGGGAAAAATCTGCTGGTAGACCTGGATGCATCAACGTTACCGGCCGGGGCAGTTTCAACCTGGAAAAATAACGGTGTCCTGGGTGGCGCGTTTCATTCTATGAATGTGCCGCCGGTAGTGGAAGAAATTGACGGGCGCAAAGGTGTTGCCTTCGATTATAATTTCTTTTATATCGACCCGACCTACAACGCCATGACGGCTGATGTATTAGCACCGGAAACTATTGCCGACGGCAAAAGCTTTACTCTTGCGGCCTGGATTTATCGTCCCAAAGACAGCGGAGCGGGAACATTGTTAAGTTGGCAGGCGATTGGCGGTGATTTCGGTACCTGTGTCAGTGATTCATCCGGTGAACAGTTCGTGCCGGGTATTGGTTCGTTCACTATGCCCAAAAACGGCAGTGAAGGCGAATGGCAGCATGTCGCCTATGTCTTCTCCGGCGGGGGCCGCACTGGTGAGTACCGCGCCTATGTGAACGGTGTGCAGACTGATGCAAAGCGATATGATTATATTGCTGAACGGTTGCCGCCGACCGATATTACCACTACCAGTGTGACTTTGAACGCGAACCTGTATTTGAATGGCATGGATGAAGCCCGGGTTGTGGCCTATATCGGCACGCAGGACCATCATATGTGGTTCCAGGCCCGGCACTGGAAATGGGATGACCAAATCGATATCGGTTTGTGTAAAGCGGGACAGGTAGCCGTTACGTTCAAAAATCTGATCCCGGGCACTAATTATTATTACCGCTTCCTGGTAATAGACAAAGATTGTGATAACTACTGGGCTTATCCGTATGCCGGGCGACGCTGGGACAATGGTGCGGGAAGATTCAGAACGGCCGGGCAAGACGGCACGCCGGGCCGGGTATTACCGGAGGACACCAACCGCCACTTGTTCCTTGGCGTCAACTGGGGCAGCCGCTGGTACATGGCCTATCCCGGTCCCTCAAGCTGGTTCCGCGGGCTTATCGGCGGGCTTAAGCTGTATGACTATGCCCTCAACGAACTGGAGCTGCGCAACCTGATTGACAAGCGTAACGCGTTTGATCCCATTCCCGAAAATGAGGCGCGATTAGATAAACTAAAAACAAATCTTACCTGGCGCGCCGGATTGTCTCAAGCTGAAAAATACCGCGTCTATTGCGGTATCGACCGGGTCAAAGTCGAATCAGGAGTTGAAGATGTATTGCTGGCTGAAACCGATGCAACGAAAACAGCCATGATAGCATTGCTGCCCGGCGCTCGCTATTTCTGGCGCGTGGAACAACTGGACAATTCCGGCACACTGCTGACGAAAGGAGATGTGTGGAAATTTAAAGTTCTCCCGGGTGAAGCCCGCGATCCATTCCCGGAAAATGGCCAGACACTCAATCCGATCGGCCAGTTCAGCTGGCAGCCGGGACGCTATGATTTAAAAGAACAGCGCTTGTATCTTGCGGAAAGCCCGGAAGAACTGGCCGCTATGGAATCACCCACAGCGGTTCTGAAATCAAAAGTGAACTTTCAAGTTGTCAGCCCCATGGATAATTGGAACACTGATAAACTTGTTCACGGCAAAACCTATTTCTGGCGGATTGAAAGTGTGCAGGATGACGGCCGGATTACCCCCGGCGACACCTGGTCATTTACGACCGAAGAGTATTTCAAACCTGAATTCGACGGACGGGTAGCGGAGCCATATCCGCTTGGACTGCAGCCCGGCCGCAGCGGTGCAAAAATTATTGA
>CAZCLS010000309.1:3745-5566 GCA_964499565.1 uncultured bacterium | reverse complement strand
GGGATTAATTTGAGAAGCAGACCGAAGAGAGAAAGGCCGGCAACAGAATATGCCAGGTAGAGTACAAAGACAGAGGTTTTGCGATTGAAAGCGATCAGGAGACTGGGGATAACGAGGAAAAGAGAGAGGGGATTGAGTTGAAACACATTCTGATTCCAGAACCAGAAAGAATGGCTGGTAAAGAGAATGGCAAAGAGCAGAAGCGAGCCGGTGAGACCGGCAGCGAGAGACCAGACGCCGCTTAAAAGCGCAATAGCGACCCGGCAGTATGTATTAGATTGATGCAACGCGAGAGCGACCAGTAGAAAGCAAATGCCGAAACTGAGCATCAGGAAATAGGGGAAATACGATTGAGGAGACGGTGGAACAGGAACAGAACTTACAGCGAGGGGCATTTCTGACCATACCAGGGGCATATCATCCAGGCCGCTGCCGGGATTAAAGACAAAGCGGAGATGTTCCTGAAGCGAGAGGGGCAGAAACATTTCGTCCCAGGCAGATATTGGCTGGTCGGCGGGAGAACCGAGAACACATTGAACACCAAGGTAGACCGCGGGAAAAAACTGGAGGAAACGGCGGCAGTGCCAGCGGCGGGTATGTGCGGTAATGTTAGTAGAGCAGGTTTGTTTAATGGCGCCGTCCAGTACCTGATCGAGGACGTCACGGATACGGGTAGAGCAATTATTATTATAATAATCATAGTCATAATACCGGGATCCGTCGGTATCATTCAGATAACACAGAGAGAAGAGTGACTGCATCTGATTAGTGGTCAAGGAAAGATTTTGGATCCAGAGCGATTGACAGGCGATATTTTTATCGACCAGGAAATCTTGCGGGGGGAGGCTTTGAATGGCGAAGCGCATGGAATTAAAGAGGAACCGGGGCCAGAACTTGTCGGATTGAAAACTGAAAACACCCCAATGGTAGACAATATCAATCTGATGCTGAGAGTCACGAAACCAGATAGCGTTATGACCGAAGCGTTCCCAAATGCGTTTGCCTGGACCGGCGGTAATAAGGAAGACTTCGGCCCAGTCACTCAAAACAGGCACAGGTGGAGCGTCATTCGTAGATTGAATGGAAGCATGTGCCGGGCAGGGCGGCATGATTGAAAAGAGTATCAAAACCAGCAGAAGAAAAAACGTCTTGGCCATACGGTCATAAAAGAATTGATTATAAAATACAAGAGGAAGTATACAGGAAATGGTACAGGAATTCAAGAAATCAGGAATTCAAGGGGGAATCTTTAACTATTTTTCCGTTTTGGATATGGGCTTGAGAGATAGAGATATTCAAATCGCGCTGATAGGATTTGAGCAGGTGGAGTTCGTCTGTTGATAGAATAGAAACAGCCTGACCGTGAGCGCCGGCGCGACCGGTGCGGCCCGCGCGGTGGAGGTAGGCTTTACTTTGAGAGGGGGGATCGATATTAAAGACATGAGACACGCCGTTGATATCGAGGCCGCGGGCCATGACGTCTGAGGCGATGAGGATGTGTGTATCACCGGCGCGAAAGCTGTCCAGGGCTTTTTTGCGTGAAAATTTGTCGCGGGCGGAGTGGATATCAGCCACAGAGCAATTATGGCTTGAGAGGATAGTAGAAACCTGTTCGGCTCTGTCATTACGATGGGCAAAAACGATAGCGCGTTCAGGCTTTATGATTTGAACCAAGGTACGCAGAAGTTCAATTTTCTGATTTTCGTCACACAGGACATACCAATGAGAAATATCGGTATTGATCAGGTTGCCGCCGGTATTGATAATACGCAAATCGTTCGCCATACCGGCAGCGACGCTGGTACAGTCGGGGTGATCGGT
>CAZCLS010000309.1:1849-3645 GCA_964499565.1 uncultured bacterium | reverse complement strand
AGCTAAACGCCGGGCCTGCTGTTGAATTTGCAGAGCCAGTTCATGCGTAGGAACAATCACAATAGCCTGCAGAGAACGCAGGGCAGGATCGATACGGCAGAACAGAGGCAGGAGATAGGCCAGGGTTTTGCCTGTGCCGGTTTCAGCGGAGACATAGGCATCGTTGCCTGAGAGCAGAACAGGAAGAGCCTTTGACTGAATAGGAGTCGGGACGGTAATCTGTTCAGCGGCCAGGGCCTGTATCAGAACAGGGGACAGTTCTAAGGTGGAAAAGTCCATATTAGAGGTTCTCCAGCCTATCCACGCGGTTTAGCGTGATGAGCGATAGCGCGAGTGCTTATTTCCGGCAGAGCGTGCTGACGGGGCTGAGCGCGCGGGGCGAGCTGAGCGAGAAAAACGCTGTTGCTGCTGGCGCGGAGCTGGCCGTGCGGCTGCACCGGTGGCATACCGCGCTGTATCGGAATGATAGGCATGTTTTACATCAACGGGAATAGATTTACGAATAAGAGATTCGATACTGCGCAAGAAGTCGCGCTCATCGGCACTGCAGAACGAAAGGGCATCACCGCCTGCGCCGGCCCGGGCGGTACGGCCTATGCGGTGGATATAGGTTTCAGGTTCGTTCGGCAGGTCGTAATTAATGACATGCGAGATACTATCGACATCGATTCCGCGAGCGGCGATATCGGTAGCGACAAGAACTCTGGTTCGATCCTGTTTAAAGTTAGCCAAAGTTTTAGTACGGGCAGTCTGGCTTTTATTGCCATGGATTGCCGCGGCGCTGATATCGGCTGAGATAAGTTTACGGACAACTTTATCGGCACCGAATTTCGTTTTGGTAAAGACGATGACTTTATCGAGGCTGTTATCTTTCAATAGAGAGATCAGCATTGAGTCTTTATTATTTTTATCAACAAAGAAAATCTTCTGATCAATTTTCTCGACCGTTGGTTGTTCGGGTGCGACGGAAACATGGACCGGGTCTTTCACGAGAGTCCGGGCCAGTTTAACAACAGGAGCTTCCATCGTCGCGGAGAAAAAGAGGGACTGGCGTTGGGCCGGCAGAGCGGCAATGACGGCACGGATATCGTGAATGAAGCCCATATCGAGCATCCGGTCAGCTTCATCAAGGACGAACATTTCAACATTTTGAAGGCCGATATGGCCCTGGTTTTTAAGGTCTAAGAGACGGCCGGGAGTAGCGACGACGATATCCAAACCGCGGCGCAGGGCATCCACCTGGGGTCCCTGACCGACACCGCCGAAGATAACGGTATGAGTGACAGACAGATGGCGGCCGTATTTTTTAATACTGTCACCGATTTGGGCGGCGAGTTCGCGGGTAGGAGTAAGGACCAGCACGCGTGGTTTGTTACGTACGCGGTTGGTTTTATTCTGAGCCAGGTATTGCAGGATAGGCAGCGTAAAGGCGGCGGTTTTCCCGGTGCCGGTTTGGGCGCAGCCAATCAAGTCGCGACCTTTAAGCAGATGCGGGATAGCCTGTTGCTGGATCGGGGTCGGCGTAGAATAGCCTGCACCAGCGACAGCGCGCTGCAGCGGCTGCATAAGCACGCTGAAGATACCCTGAGCAGCCTGATGATTATCAGAAGGATGAGTTTGCGCCACGGGCCGATCGGGCTGTGGAGCATGGGTGTGAGGTGAAGTTCTCCTGTCTGGTCTTGCGGGGCGCAAAGAAGGAGAATGCTGAGGGGTTGATACGGTATGACGTGTTAAAAACATGATTATAGGGTTCCTGCCCGACATGTGTTAACCTTTTCCACCTGCGGATAGCAGGA
>CAZCLS010000309.1:0-1749 GCA_964499565.1 uncultured bacterium | reverse complement strand
GCGGTAACGGCAGCTTCTTCGGCAACGGGAATATCACAGGTGCCGGCGGTAATGACGGCGATATAGGATTCAGGCGGGGTGATAGTTTTGCGGGTGACCGTGATGGCACGAGCTGCCTCATGAAAAACGGCATCGGGGCAGAAATCTTTGATTGCGGCAAACATTTCGGGTGTAGCGCGCGTAGCAAGAATATTGGAGTCATTCTCGAGCATGCAGGCAACAATATCTTTGAGTTGATTAATTGTTTTACCGGCGCAATAGATAACTTCGGGATAGCCGACTCTGAGTTCGCGATGGGTATCGATACTGGCGTGCCCTAATTCTTTAGTGGGGAGGCTGCGCAGGATATCCAGGGCGGCATCGATATCGAGTTCACTGTTTTTGACTTGTTCGAGCAAATGTTTAAGTGCATCTGGATTCACAGAATAGACTCCGGGAAAGGTGTTGAATTGGGTTGGTCAAGGCTGCCGGTCTGATAACCGAGCAGGTCGAGAGTAACAAAGGAATAGCCGAGGGCGCGCAGTCCCTGATGAACGCGAACAGAAATAGATTCGTCGAGCAAAGCGGCCCGGCAGGTCGGTTCGACTTCGATCCGGGCGAGGGAGCCATGACTACGGACACGCACGAGGGAGAAGCCCAGGTCGTGCAGGAGTAGTTCAGCTTTTTCGATCCGCCTGAGTTCATCGATACAGACGGGAGTATTATGAGGAATCCTGGTAAGCAGACAGGAATAGGGAGGTTTATCCCAGGTAGGAAGATTAAGAGAGTGAGACAAATCGCGGATATCCTGTTTGCCCAAACCGGCTTCTTTCAAGGGGCTGATAATATGCAGTTCTTCCAGGGCGCGAAGACCGGGTCGATAAAGCTGGGAATCATCGCTGTTCGTGCCGTCAGCGAGGTGAATGAATCCCTCCTGGCGGGCGCGTTCGAGTAGGAGCGTAAACACGATTTTTTTGCACTGATAACAGCGGTCGGGTGGATTAGAGCTGATGATTTCCGGAATGGGTATTTTGACAACGGCATGACGGACATCAAGCTGAGAGGTAAAATCAGCAGCTTCGTTAATCTCCCATTCAGGCATATAGGGGGTATCAACGGTGAGGGCTAAAAAGTTGTCGCCCAGGATATTTTTAGCGACGGCGAGCAGGAATGTACTGTCAACCCCGCCGGAAAAAGCAATGGCAATTTTCTCAAGCCGGGATAGCCGGGATTTCAGCCTGGTATATTTTGAATCCAATTCGGACATAAAGCATGCAATAAATGAGTTATAGTATTCTTACTATCATTATATCATACTTGAACGAAGATTGGTTATGGATACGTGGTGATGGAGTTGTCAGAGTTCACGAGTATAATGAGTGGAATGGATGGAATGGGTTACAGAGGTTGCAAGAGTTACAAAGGTTACATAGGTATACTTACAACGAATAGTAAAAAACCACCTGGAGGCTGTGGTAAAAAGTAGGGCAGGACTTTCAGCCTGCCTTTTCGACAGCATACCCGAGGAGCTCGAATCAGGCATTCAATCCTGTAGCCGGACTTGATGAGTCCGGTTCCGATGTCAGACGTGTCAGACCGGTCGGACAGTAAGGTGGCGTTGGACTTCAGCGTAAACGGCGGAGATAGGAACATTGTGTTCGGCGGCGAGGCGTTTACAATCTTCGTATTCAGGTTTGCTGCGAATGATTTGTCCGTTATATGAGCATGATTTAACGCGGACATCGCCGAACATTGTGGTTACAGTCGAAA
>CAZCLS010000308.1:0-5569 GCA_964499565.1 uncultured bacterium | reverse complement strand
GAAGCACACGACCGCTAACCTTCGCGTTTAACGGAGGACCGGGATCGTCATCAGTGTGGCTGCATCTGGGAGCGCTCGGGCCGCGGCGGGTTAAGATGAAACCGGATGGCAGTCCGTTACCGCCGCCGTATGAGCTGATTAACAATGAATACTCTATCCTGGACATAACAGACCTGGTGTTTATCGACCCGGTGAGCACGGGATTCAGCCGGGCGGTAAAAGGGGAGAAGCCCGATGATTTTCATGGATTCACGGGAGACATTGAATCGGTTGGTGATTTTATCCGGTTATATACGACAAGGTACAAGCGCTGGTCGTCGCCGAAATTTCTGGCGGGGGAAAGTTACGGGACCACGCGGGCGGCGGGATTGTCTGGATATCTGCAGGACGATCTGGGCATGTATCTGAACGGTATAATTCTGATATCGTCGATCCTGAATTTTCAAACAGCCCGGTTTACGCCGGGGAATGATATGCCGTATATTCTTTTTCTGCCGACGTATACGGCCACGGCGTGGTATCACAAGAAGCTGCCGAAAGTGCTGCAGGGCAACCTTGAAAAAGCATTGTCGGAAGCTGAAACATTCGCGTCGACGGAGTATACACTCGCCCTGATGAAAGGGAACAATCTGAGTGCACGGGAACATAAAACGATAGTTGAGAAGCTCGCGCGGCTTACGGGCTTATCCGAAGATTTTATCGACCAGTCAAACCTGCGGGTACCGATCTTCCGGTTTGTGAAAGAGCTGCTGCGCGACAGGCGGCGCACGGTTGGACGTTTTGACAGCCGGTTTATGGGAAAGGACCGTGACGCTGCGGGTGAGAAATTCGATTACGATCCGAGTTACGCGACGATCCAGGGAGTCTATACAGCGATGCTGAACGACTACGTTCGGCGCGACTTAAATTTTGAGAGTGACCTGTCATACCAGATTCTTACGGGGCGGGTACACCCCTGGAAATTTGACAAGCATCAGAACGTGTATGTCAACGTGGCTGAAACGCTGCGCCAGGCGATAACACGCAATCCGTTTCTGAAAGTATTTATCGCGAACGGGTATTACGACCTGGCAACACCCTATTATGCGACCCACTATACCGTTAATCACATGGAACTGGACAAAGAGCTGCAGAAAAACGTATCCATGGGACATTACGAAGCGGGCCACATGATGTACGCGTGCGAGACAGAGCTGGCAAAATTGAAGGATGACCTGAAGACGTTCATAGAGGCAGCCATACAATCCTGATCCCAGCCTGGGATATCTGATAACAAATAGGATATGAGCATGCTGGCATGACAGATATCTTTGAAGACATAGAATTACAGATTGAATGTACAACAGACATTCAAGGCAAAATACATTTGCTGAACCGGCTGGCTGGTTATTCGCGAGAGATAGGCGAATCAGAACAGATGGATTCATACGCGCAGCGCGCGTATGAGCTGTTAACGAATGAGACAGCAGCCGAAGTGTATGCCCAGGTTTTCATATATCTGGCGACATATGCAATTGAGACGGGGCGGTACGCTAAGGCGCTGGAATATCTTCGCAAGGGCCGCAGTGTGTTGAATGAAAAAGAGCACAAGACAGAACTGGCGGAGATTTACGCGGCATTCGGGAATGTGTACCAGGCACTGACCCAATACGGGCGAGCGCTGGAATTCTATTTTGACGCGTTGCGGATATACGAACAGTTACAGGACACGGATGGAATCAGGACCGTATGTCATACCATCGGCAATGCGTATGAAAGCCTGGAAAACACGCGCAGTGCGTTAACCTATCTGCACAGAAGTCTGACGCTGCATGAGCAGTTGCATGGGACAGGGAGCGCGCCGGCACTGTATCTTGACATAGCAGACGCGCATTTGAACGCGGGTGAGTATGAGGATGCGCTGGAATACTATTTACTGGCCAAAAGCTCGTATGAGCGGCTGCAGTCATTCGCGGCGATACCGATGATACTGCTGAGCATCGGTAAACTGTATCTCGAGCGTGGAGAGCTGGAGACGGCCATGAACTACGCGCGGGATGGGCTTTCATACGCGACGGCTCATAGCAACAAGCAGGCGATCATGAACGCTTCACTGGTGATCGCGCGCATACTGGCCAAACAGGGACAATTGAAGGGAGCGCTGGAATATCTTGGAGACGTGGACGGGATTGAGCGGACACTGGTATCGAAATCAGTCAGGATGGAACTAACGCTATTGCGGTCGACAATATACGCTGAGATGGGAGAGTATGAGCAGGCATACCGGAATTACCGGGAATACGCCGAGCTGGAACGGGAACACTACACGGCGATTCGTGAAAAGCTGAGCCGGGAACTGGAATTGCAGTACGAGCGGGAACGACAGGAACACGAAGCGGAATTATACCGGCTGAAGAACATAGAACTGGTGGAAGCGCGGCGGGCGGCGGAAAGCGCCAACCAGGCCAAGACCCGTTTTCTAACGACAATGTCTCATGAAATCCGCACACCGATAAATGGCGTGATAGGCATGGCCCAGATATTAGCCGGCTCGGAACTGACGGAAGAGCAGCGTGATTATCTGGGCATGTTGATAGCATCGGGCAACGCGCTGCTGCATCTGGTGAATGACATACTGGATTTATCCAAGATCGAGGCCGGCAAGATGAAACTTGCCGAAGTGTATTTTAACCTGGCGAACCTGCTGGATGAAGTTATTGAAACAGTCCGGCCCCTGACCGAAGAAGATCAGATAGAAATATCACAATGGTATCCGGTAGATGTACCGCGGGAATTTATCGGAGACCCGGTACGGATCAGGCAGATTTTGATGAACCTGGTAGGAAACGCGGTAAAATTCACGCGCGAAGGGTGTATCGTCATATCACTGGGAGCGCGCGAGAAAACGGAAGAGATGATTGAACTGGAGATTCAGGTAAAGGATACGGGGATAGGCATACCGGAAAAAAAGCAGACGCTCATATTTGATGATTTTTACCAGTTGGACTCGTCAACTACCCGGGCTTATAATGGAACAGGGCTGGGCCTGGCGATAACGAAAAAACTGGTAACCCTTATGAACGGCACGATAGAAGTGGAAAGCACGATGAACGTCGGCACCACATTCAAGGTGTTTATACCCTTGCAGGTATCGCAGAAAGACAGCGGGCATGCCTTGCAGGATATAACTGAAGCAGCGAAAGTAATCGGCACCCAAAGGCCCGGTTCGGAGACGCGAATTCTGGTAGTGGAGGACAAGCAGATAAACCAGAAAGTGGCGGAAAAATTCCTGATGAAGTTAGGCTGTTCGGCAGACATGGCTGAAAACGGCAGGGAAGCGCTGAACAAGTTACAAACGGCAAAGTATGATTTGGTGTTGATGGATTGCCAGATGCCGGTTATGGACGGGTATGAAGCCACGCGCATAATCCGGGCAACCGATGGTAACGTAATCAATCCGGCGATTCCAATAGTAGCCATGACTGCTCACGCGCTCGAAGGCGATCGTGAAAAGTGTATAGCAGCGGGTATGGATGATTATATTGCCAAACCGATAGTGTTAAAGAAACTGAAAGAAATTCTGGACCGATGGATAGTCAGAAATGATTAACAAAAATTTACAGCAGTATGACAAATAGCAAACAAGAACAGACACAGATGTACGAACCGACATTAACGAACCGGGAGTTTTCGTTAAAGATATCAATTTTCGGTATCAAGAAAGCCAATGACAAGATATGGCAATTGTTTGTTCTGGGTATTTTGGCGGGACTGTATATCAGTTTTGGGGGTCAGGTTTGTCTGGTGGCGCTGGATCAGGGAATGGGAAAAATTTGGGCGGGAACAGTGTTCAGTGTGGGCCTGGTATTAGTCGTGATTGCCGGCGCGGAATTATTTACCGGCAATATTATCATGATGGTCGGGGCTGTAACGCGCCAGTTTCCGTTTGTGCGCCTGTTACGAAACTGGCTGACCGTGTACCTGGGGAATTTTTTCGGCTCGTATGTATTCGCTCTGGCGATCTGGTACGGCGGTTTGTTCGGGACGCCGGGATCATTGAATTCGCTTGGGGAACTTGCTGCGAATGTAGCCCGGAATAAGCTGGCGCTTTCGTTCGGTGAATGTGTGATCAGGGGAATTCTGTGCAACATGCTGGTGATACTGGCGATCATCATGGCAACCATGGCGAAGGACATCATATCGAAAATAGCCTGTTGCGTGCTGCCGATCATGGTATTCGTAGCGTGCGGATTTGAGCATTGCGTGGCGAACATGTTTTTGATACCGGCAGGTTTGCTGGCGGAAGGGGCGACATTGACACAACAACTGGGAATGTTTAAAAACATTCTACCGGTCACCCTGGGCAATATAATCGGCGGCGTGCTGATCCTGTTCATACATCCCAACCGCATCCGGCAGTTAAAATACCTGCTGTCACGCACGCCGGCCGTGTCGGCCGGCAAGGCAGACTAATATATTCTCGGGGTCGGAATCGGCATCGGAACCGGCATCGGAAGCGAAAGTAATACAAATAGCATGCAACCATACACATTGACGGGAATGATCGAATGACAGCTGTTGGCTCTTCATATATTAACAAAATGAATAAAATCAAGGTATTGGAATTAATCAGGTCGACTGAATCGATCTCGCGGGCTGATATAGCCAAAAAAGCGGGATTGAGTCCGCCGACGGTGACCAGGATAGTCGACAGCCTGATACATACCGAGCGGCTTGTAGTTGAGATCGGTATGGGAGAATCCCTGGGTGGCAGGCCGCCGAACCTGGTTACCTTTGCCGGGCACGACAAATACATAATCGGGATCGACCTGGGCCGGACAGCTATAACGGGAGTGATAACCAACCTGAAAGCGGATATTATCGCGCACACAGCATGGCCTTCGCGTTGTGATGAGGGAGATGGAACCGTGTTTGACCGGATTGCAGAGATGGTCAACGGATTGGTAATTGAGTCAGGCGTGCCTCGGGAATCGATATACGGTGTCGGTCTGGCGATTGCGGGACTGATAAATAATAACCGCACGGCAGTGGTTTTTTCGCCGTATTTCAACCTGCAGCATGCGAACATCCGGCGCGAGCTGAGCCGGCGGGTGCAGATGCCGGTTTTGTTTGATAACGTAACCAGGTGCATGGCAATCGGCGAGTTGTTTTTCGGGGCTGGCCGGACATATAAAAATTATATCTGCATGAATATCGGGTACGGGATTGGAACGGGCATAGTATTGAACGGCAAACCGTTTACCGGCACGCATGGATTCAGCGGTGAGTTCGGACATACGGTAATTGAACCGGACAGCACCGTGGAATGCATGTGCGGCAATTACGGGTGTCTGGAAGCGGTAGCATCGGGACATGCCATTGCCGAAACGGCTAAAGCGGTTATCGCGGCGGGCAGGCCGACTCTGCTGGCAGAGCTGTGCGGGGGAGATGCGAAGGAGATAACGGCTGAAATGGTATTCAAGGCCGCCGCCAGGGGAGACCGTGAAGCGGAAGCGATAGTAACGGCAGCGATCCGGCGCCTGGGATGCGGCGTAGTGAACCTGATAAACATATTTGATCCGGAAGCGAT
>CAZCLS010000307.1:0-5583 GCA_964499565.1 uncultured bacterium | reverse complement strand
TATTGGTTTACACAGAAGGATAAAATTCACTAAAAGGAAAAGCCATGAAACTCTCATTATATTCAGTAATTGCTTGTATACTGGTGGCGGGTTCAGTAACCACGCGGGCGGCCGATCCGGCTCCGGACGTATTCATGGGTGACTGGCAGGAATCGTCGACTAACGGGGTAGTAGCTCAGATCATTGCTTTGGGTGACGGGCAGTACGAAGCGGTAGTGCTGCCGCGGTTCGACACGCGCGAACGGCTCCTGGGCCGCTTGCACGGAACAACCCGGGACGATATAGTCGTGTTTGAAAACGAGAAGGGCATCGGATTGATAAACAATGGCGTTTTAGTTATCAAGTTGAGCGGCCGGCCGGGAGCTCATGTACTGAAGAAGGTTGAACGGCGTTCACCCACGCTTGGCAAAAAAGCGCCCAAGGGAGCGATCGTTCTGTTTGGCGGCACAGATACGGGTGGCTGGCGGCAACGCAACGGCAATCCCTGTGGATGGAAAATAGTAGACGGAGCGATGGAAGTAACACCAGGGGCTGGAGGCGACATTGTATCAACCAATGTATTCAATGATCACACACTGCACATCGAGTTCCGCACACCGTTCATGCCGAAGGCCAGAGGGCAGGGGCGGGGCAACAGCGGCGTATATCTGCAAACCCGCTATGAGGTACAGGTGCTTGACAGTTACGGACTGGAAGGCAAGAATAATGAAAGCGGCGGCATTTATGGAGTCAGTGATCCGAAAGTGAATGCCTGCTATCCGCCGCTGGAATGGCAGACGTATGACATACAGTTCCGAGCTCCGCGCTATGCGGCGGACGGAACAAAAACCGAAGATGCGTGCATGACCGTGTACCATAACGGGGTACTAGTGCAGGACAAAGCATCAGTACCGGGTGTGACGACATCAGGAGTAGGCGGTGATCTTACGACGCCGCAAGGCCTGCTGCTGCAGGATCATGGCAATCCGGTCCAGTATCGTAACATCTGGGCAGTAATACCTGATTAACATTGACGAGGGTAGTATGAACACTAACACAAAAGTATCACGGCGGCAGTTTTTAAAGCGGACGGCAGCAGCCGGAGCAGCGTTTGCCTTTCCGGCTATAATACCAGCCAGAGTATTAGGAGCGGATGCGCCCAGCAATAAAATAGTAATGGGAGCGATCGGGGTCGGCAGCATGGGTTCGGGCAACATGAATTCATTTTTAGGCATGCCGGAAGTCCAGTTTGTCGGCATTTGTGATGTAGACCGCAACCATCGCGACCGCGCTAAAGAAACGGTTGACAAACGCTATGGCACAAAAGACTGCGCGACATACGTTGATTACCGCGATTTGATCGGTCGTGGCGATTTAGACGCGATCTGCCTGGCGTTACCGGACCACTGGCATGCCATACCGGTTATAGCTGCAGCACGGGCGGGTATAGACATGTACGGAGAAAAACCGTTGGCACGCTCTATCCGCGAAGGCAGAGCCATGAGTGACGCGGTTAAGCGCTATGGCCGTATCTGGCAGACCGGCAGCTGGCAGCGGTCGGTAGGCACGTTCCGCAAAGCAGCCGAACTGGTTCGGAACGGCCGGATAGGCAAAGTGACCCGGGTGGAAGTGGGATTGCCTGGAGGACCAGGTCCACGGCCGTATCCGCCGCTGGAAAAGCCGCCGGAGAACCTGGACTGGAACTTCTGGTTAGGTCCCGCGCCCTGGCGTGAATACAGCAATTTCGGCCCGCACTGGAACTGGCGCTGGATACTGGATTATTCGGGCGGACAGTTGACGGACTGGGCGGGGCACCACATTGACATCGCGCACTGGGGTCTGGGGCTTGATTACACCGGACCGTCTGAAATAGAGCCCAAGGGGGCGCAGTACCCGGAAACGGGCATTTATGATGTGCCCTTTGATTACCGGTTTGTATGCCGCTATGCCAACGGGGTGGAAATAGAAGTTTCCAACCAGTTTCCTATGGGCGCCAAATGGTATGGTGACAAAGGCTGGGTGCATGTCAACCGCGGAATGCTGGACGCTGAACCGAAGCATATTTTGAAGGACGTTATCGGTCCGGATGAAATCCAGCTGTACAAGAGCGACAATCATCAGCGCAATTTCATCGAGTGTGTCAAGAGCCGGCAGAAAACGGTGACGCCGATCGAAGTTGCGCACCGTTCAATCAGTGTCGGATTGCTGGGTGAAATAGCGATGCTGACCGGCCGGACAATCAAATGGAATCCTGAGACGGAAGAAATCAGCGGCGATTCTGAAGCGAGCGCCCTGCTGGGACGGGCGTATCGGGAACCCTGGGTCTTATAAAATTACAGAGAAGCACAAACGGTGATACTATGAACAAGCAACTGAATATTAGCCACACAGTTATGGCCGTCCTGGGCGGCGTACTGCTCCTGACGGCAGCGGGGCAGGGATTGGAACGCGAGCTTGCGGCGGTGCCGGAAGCCGACCTTCAGAAAATAACCGAAGCGGCTCCCGCGGCGGCACCGGCCAAACCGGAAACTCCACGGAAAATACTGGTGTTCTGCCGCTGTGAAGGATTCTTTCACGGCAGCATTCCCTGGTGTAACGCCGCTTTGGAAATTATGGGTAAGAAGACCGGCGCGTACAGCATTGATGTTGCCGATCAGATGTCGGTCTTTACTCCTGAAAACCTGAAGCAGTATGACGCGATCGTATTTAATAACACCACCGGCCTGAAATTCGAAGATGCCAGTCAGAAAGAAGCTTTGATGCAGTTTGTCAAAAATGGCAAAGGCATTATCGGGATCCATGCCGCAACGGACAACTTCAATACCTGGCCGGAAGCGGCGGCAATGATGGGCGGCATGTTTGATGGCCATCCCTGGGGCGGCGGCGGAACCTGGGCGGTAAAGATAGACGAGCCGAAGCATCCGCTGAACGCTTCGTTTGATGGCAAAGGATTTTTGATCCGGGACGAGATCTATCAACTTAAAGAACCGTACACCCGGGATGATCTGCGGGTGTTGCTGAGCCTGGACATGACGAATGAGCGCAATGCCCAGCCGGGGCAGAAACGGGCTGACAAGGACAACGCGATCGCCTGGATCCGCCCGTTCGGTAAGGGCCGGGTTTTTTATAGTTCGTTAGGGCATAACAATGAAATTTTATGGAATCCGGCCGTGTTAGGCCAGTACCTGGCTGGAATTCAATACGCATTGGGTGACCTGAAAGTCGATGACATGCCCAGCGCGAAACTGAAAAACACACCACAACCGGCACGTACGACCGACAAAGGAGGAGTAGACGACCAGATTTCAGTGCTGGCAGCATACACCTACGAATCCGACCGCACGGCATATTCTCAGATAGACACGCGCATCCGCCAGGGATCACCGGAAGAGAACAGGATAATTGAAAAGCAGCTGCTTGAAATACTGGCGATGCCGGACGCGACGGTAGACGCCCGGCGGGAAGTCTGCCGCCTGCTGAGGCGGGTTGGCACGGAACAATCGGTAGCGCCGTTAGCAGCGATGCTGGACAAGCCGGAACTGTCTCATATGGCGCGCTATGCCTTGCAGGGCATATCCTCGCCAGCAGTGGACAGCGTTCTGCTGGCGGCCCTGGAGACGGCTGGTGACGAACTGAAGCCGGGCATAATCAGCAGCCTTGGTGTTCGCAAAACGGAAGCGGCCGTAAGACCGTTGATACCGTATATTTCGAGCGCGAAGCGCGAGACCGCGGTCGCGGCGATCAACGCCCTGGGGCGGATCGGCACTCAGCCGGCGGCCCGGGTGTTACAGAGCGGGAAGGTAGCTGAAGGTCTTGAAACGTTGCGCCAGAATTCTCTGCTGCTATGCGCGGACACCTTAGCGGTTTCCGGCAAGCAGAAAATCGGTATGGAATTATATCGTGAACTTGCCAGCAAAGGAGCAGACAATCAAATCCGGATGGCGGCGATACGGGGAGAAGTAATGCATGGCAAGGCAAAAGGCGTGCCGATAATCCTGCGTCTGCTGAACGCGACCGAACCTGAAATGCGGACAGCCGCGGCGGGATTGATAATCGCGGTACCGGGCCCGCAGGCGACGACGGCATTGGCCGAAGCATTAAAGGGAGCAACGCCGGAGCAGCAGGTGCTGTTGATTCAAGGGTTGGCGGCGCGCGCCGATCGCCGCGCCGGCAAAGCTGTACAAGCGTGCGTCGATTCGGATAACGCGGATGTAAAATCCGCTGCTATTGCCGCCATGGGCGTGCTGGGAAATGAAAAAACGCTGCCTGTTCTACTGCGTCTGATGAAAGATGATACAACTGATGCCGGCGTGATTAAGGAAAGTCTGAAACGTATCAACGGCAAGGGAATTACCAAACAATTGTGTAATACGCTCAGCTCATCGAAAGAGCCGGAAGAGCAGAAAGAACTTATCGTGGTTTTGGAAACTCGCGGTGATAATAAGGCCGTACCGGCTCTGCTGACACTAGCGGCGGAAAGCCCGGATGAAGGCGTCCGGGCCCAGGCCTGTGACGCGCTGCGAAGTTTAGCTGGACCAGAGCATCTGATGCCGCTGGTTACCGTGCTGATGAAAGCACCTGACGCGGGCGAGAAAACAAAATTAGGCCGGGCGATCAGTGCTGTGGTCGGCAAACTGGATGACAAGCGGATGGCAACGGAAGCGTTGTGCGGAGCACTGAAACGGTCGGACGAGGAAACCGCTCAGCAGCTGTTGAAGCTGATGCCGGTGCTTGGGACCGAGGGTGCGTTTGCGGCAGTTCAGGACAGCGCGAAGAGCGAGAATGTTGACGTACGCAAAGCAGCTCTGAGGGCGATGAGCGACTGGCCCGATGCAACGCCGGTACCGGTATTGTTAGCCCGGGCGAAAGACGACCAGGATGCGGCCTGCCGGATCATCGCGCTGCGGGGAGTATTGTCCTTGACAGACAAGCCATCCGACCGCACGAAAACCCGGACCGTTGAAATTCTGGCTGAGGCATATGGAGCAGCTGAGCGTCCGGAAGAAAAGAAGCAGGTATTGCAGGTTTTGAAAAAGTATCCCTGTAAGGCAGCGTTAGAGCTGGCGAAGAAGATTCAGACTGACCCTGGAATGGCGGAAGAGGCTGGGACGGTGATCGAGGCGATCCAGCCGGAGCTGTTGAAACAAGGCTTCAGTTCATCCGCGTCGCAAGGCAACGGCGAAGCCGGCAATGCACATGACGGCAAGCAGGAGAGCCGCTGGTCTACCGGCAGACCGATGCAGCCGGGAGACTGGTACAGCATCGATTTGGAAGATGACTACACACTGAAGAAGATTGTGCTGGACACCAAACAATCAGCTAATGATTTCCCCCGGGGGTATGAAGTATACATTTCCTCGGACGGCAAGGCCTGGAGTGACAAGCCTGTTGTTACCGGAAAAGGAACCGGTCCGGTTACGGAGATCGTGTTTGATCCGCCGGTAAAAACCCGGGCGGTAAAAATTGTGCAGACGGAAAAATCAGACGATTGGCACTGGTCGATTCATGAACTGAAGGTAGAGGCGGAATAATAACCAGGCGGAAACGGCAATGAGTTACGAACAGGCACGCGACATACTTGATCATGCCGGGCAATTCCACGAC
>CAZCLS010000306.1:0-5584 GCA_964499565.1 uncultured bacterium | reverse complement strand
AACCGCGTTTCACCGTAAACCCGTCAATAATCGCGTTGGCATTAACGGTCATACAACGGTGTGAACCGCCGCCGTCAATGATCGTGACATCAGAGCCGTTAACGCTTTGAAGCCGCGCGGCGACGTCAATGATGATTTCCGGTTCGTTGTAGGTGCCGTCGGTGACAAGGACCGGATTGCCGTCAAACGAAGCCGCCAGGGCATCCCCGATGGTATGCGCCGCGGTATCCCATGAAGAATAAGGCCAGAGAGGATTGGAGGAGGTTTTCGACACATAATTGGTTATGCCGGATGGACCGAGTTGTGTAAACGATACAACATGCCGATCATAAAATCCAAAACTGTTCGTGCCGTATAATGTAATGGTATTTACACCGCCGGTAATCTGCAGGGAAGGAGAAGTCCAGCCGTACTGACCGGTAAACGTTGCCGTCCTGCCGTTTGCCGCGTTTGATATGGTCATGGTGACGGGAACAGTGCCGTTTACGGTTCCAGCCAGGGAAACGGATTGAACCTGGTACGGCACACGGAACACAGACGTGGTAACGGTAATGTCGAGAAGCAGCGACACAGTCGCGTTCGCTTCGGGAAAAAAATAATTGGTGGCGTCACTGAGCACGGCATTGATATGTGTTCCGTGCCGTCCTTCAAGAATACCATTACCCGGAATAGCTGTACCGTACATCAGATCTATGGCATTTGTATACATAAATACGCCGGAGCCGGCCTGAAGAAGGGAAAGTGTTTCGGCATCGCCTTCGTCAGTAGTAATAGAAACGGCCGGAGGAGAGACAGCAGGCATATTCGTGAAAACCGCGGTAAGCAGTACTGGTGAACCGGTAAAATATTTGTCCCGGTCGCAGAACAAACCGCACAACATTTTACCGGCATTCCAAACATTCAGGCGTCCGCCGGAAACGCATTTTCCGGTCAGAGCCGGAATAGGATCGGCGCCGTTCATAAGCAATGACTTGACATCGAGCGCCGACAGGGATGAATTAAGCGAAAGCAGCAACGCGGCCGCGCCGGTGCAATGCGGTGACGACATCGATGTGCCGCTGGCATACTTGAACGAATTATCCGGTGCGGTACTGAAAATTTCAGAGCCGGGTGCGCCTAAATCGACCTTAGTACTGCTGTAGTTGGAAAAGGGTGACATGCCGTCGTGCATGTCGGTTGCAGCAATACTGAGAATATTCGCCAGAGGATACGCGGCGGGATATTGGGGATGCTGATCAAGATTCTGAGCGTCATTACCCGCTGACGCGCACAGGAGAATATTTGACGCGCCGGCTAAGGCGATGACATCGCTCAAAGCCTGGGAATAGTCGGAAAATCCAAAACTGCAGTTAATAACCCGGGCGTTTTTGTTAATGGCATATTCAATACATTCAATCGCGTCCGCGACATCGCCGTCGCCTGTCGCGTCGAATGCTTTCAGGGCCATCAGCCGCGCGCTCCAGCAGACGCCGACCACACCGGTTGCATTGTTGCCTATCCCGGCAATCGTTCCCGCGCAGTGAGTGCCGTGGTAATGATCTCCCATCGGATCGCTGTCGCCGTTTATCGAATCGATACCGTAAACATCATCAACATAACCATTGCTATCATCATCGATGCCGTTGAAGCGTTTATCATGGTTTGAGGCGTCCATACCGGTTTCGCCGGGATTCATCCACATGTTGTTCGCAAGGTCAAAATGGGTATAATCGATCCCGGTATCGACAACCGCCGCGATGACGCCATTACCGGTACAGCGGTTCCATATAGCTGTAGCAGCGCAGTCGGCTCCCGGAGTACCGTTGAATTGACCGGTGTTGTGAAGGCCCCATAACAGCGAGAAAAACGGATCGTCAGGTATCCGGTCGATGTGAATAATATAATTAGGTTCGGCATACAGAACCGCGTCTTCCCGCGACAACGCGGCGGCTGCGGCAATAACATCGTCAGTCGCGGATGACAAACGCCATAACTCGATACCTGTATCCGGAAACCGTGCGCGGAGTTCGGCGGAATACTGGAAACGAACAGCATTTTTTTGCTGACCGGTATAAAGAGATGCACCGGTTTGCTTAAATTTAACCAGTAGTTCCCCCGGGCGATATGAGGACGACAAACGTGGCTGCCCGGTCAACCGTTGTGCTGTACCGATAGAATCGCTGCCGGAAAACTTCGCGGCTTCAAAAATCGAAGAGGAGGAATACGCTGCCGAAGCGCTGGATGTGAGAAGAATAAGTACGAGAGCCAAACAAGCTGAAACGTACATTAATGCGCGTGTAATCATTACCATGACCCTGTTGTTATGATGATGTTATGATTATGAAAAGCATACGGTATTATAACGCGAAAAGTTGCAAAAAGTACATGTTCCTTAGAAACATAGTATTGTGATTGTGAAACCTATAATTTATGAAAAAGGGATATTTAAATGGGGTAAGATTCCGTTCAATGGGGGTAATAAAAGCTTGACATTACCCCAATAATATGCTATATTACCCCTATAAATGGTTAAAGAAGGCACAAATGGGGTATAAAAAGGATTTTATTACCTCTATAACGATTAACATTACCTTGTTTAGGATGAAGCATATATGAATTCACTTACGTCTGAATATCTCAACCGATTAAAATTTTCGTATCGGCAGGCCTCGACCCTGAAAAAAATCGGGGAATATCAGGGCAAGCAGATGCTGTTTGCCCGGCAAACACCGGAAGCGCTTGAATCGCTGAAACATATCGCGATTATTGAGTCCAGCGAGTCGTCCAACCGGCTGGAAGGTATAACGGCGCCGCATGAGCGGGTGAAGAAGATCGTCGAGCGCAAAGACCAGCCCGAAAACAGGTCAGAACAGGAAATAGCCGGATATCGGGATGCGTTGTCCGGCATACACGAGTCGGCAGTCTACATGAGTTTTACAACGGATACTATTTTGTCTTTGCATAAAACCATGTATCAGTACATGGCCGAACCTGGTGGTATCTGGAAAAATGCCGACAACGAGATCATAGAACTTAATCCGGACGGATCATTCAAGCGGGTGCGATTTGAAACGACACCGGCGAGCGAAACACCCGAAGCGATGGAACAATTGGTTGAACGCTATGCGGACGCGGTCAATGTTCATTATATTGAACCGCTGGTGATTATACCTCTGACGGTTTTGGATTTTCTGTGCATTCATCCTTTTCGCGACGGCAACGGGCGGGTAGCGCGGTTGTTTACTCTGATGCTGCTGTATCATTTTGATTTTCAGGCGGGCAAGTATATCAGCCTGGAACGAATATTCGAAGAATCGAAGGTAAGTTATTATGACTCGCTGGAAAAAAGTTCAAAAGGCTGGCATGAAGGCCGGCATGACGCGTTTCCCTGGCTGGAATATTTCTGGGGCACGTTACTCAAAGCGTATCACGAACTGGAGGACCGGGTTAAGGATATTCGTTCCGGGAAAGGCTGTAAAACCGATCAGGTTGTCGCGGCGGTCGGCAAGAAACTGGGACCATTTGCCATATCAGATATCGAAGGTGATTGTCCGTTGGTGAGCCGTGACATGATCAGGATCGTGTTACGGCAGTTGCGGGACGAAGGAGTCATTGAAGTGCGCGGCAAAGGCCGGGGGGCGAAATGGATCCACAAAAAGTGACCACGAAACGTTTTTTTGGGAACCACAAAACACACGAAATACACGAAAATGAATTATGGGAATTGATTAATGCACAGGGATCCGGATCGGGTCCGGGTTTTTTCAGAGGCACAGCACACCTTTAAAAAAACCGCAAAAAAAATCCCGGGACGAATCCCGGGATGTATATACGCAAAGAATTATGTTAGCGAGCCGAACTGATTTTATCTTTCAGGGTCTGGTAGCCGTAATGAATCATCAGCTGGTCCAGCAGCACTAAGGCGGTATAGCTTTCCGCTACGGGCCAGATCCGTCCGACTATCGTCGGGTCGCGGCGGGTGATCGCTGCCAGGTCCTTGTTTTCTAATGTGTATTTGTCAATCGTTTTCTGCGGTTTGTCGATCGTCGGAGTCGGTTTGACCGCCAGGCGCGCGACGATCGGCTGGCCGGTTGCCAGACCGCCGGTGATACCGCCGGCATTGTTCGAATCGAAAAGCACCTTACCGTTTTCTGAATGAATCTGGTCGTTGGTCTGAATGCCGGTCATGTCCTTGACCTTGAACCCCGCTCCGATTTCCACTCCTTTAACCGCGCCGATACCGAGCATACGGCCCAGCTCGCCATCCAGTTTTTCAAACACCGGTTCTCCCAACCCTACCGGCACGCCGGTCGCAACGACTTCTACGATACCGCCGGATGAATCGCCGGACTTGGTAATTGTGTGACAGGCTTTCAGCATTTCTTCCGAAGCATTGATATCGGGACAGTTGACTACGGGATGCACACCGTATTTCTGTTTGATGTCTTCCAGGGTTACTTTCGGCGCCAGGGCGCGGATATCATCGATTTCATTTTCGATTTCAGCAAACACCGTGGCTTTCTGCAGAAAGCGCATATCAGGCGTTATCCGGCCTTTGACATATACTTCCTGGTAGAACGGGTCGGTGTCCCAGCGCATCTGGCGATAGTTGTTTACATATTCCAGAACCTGGTCGTGCGGCATATCATCTACCGCGACACCGGCCATTTCTTTAATGTAAGCAAATACTTCGATACCAAGCATGCGCAGGATTTTGCGCGCGACCGAACCCGCGGCAACCAACGTGGCGCTGTACCGCCCGCTGAAAAATCCGGCGCCGATCGAGTCGTCATCAGGACCGTATTTCATGAAAGAAGCATATGAAGCATGACCGGGACGCGGTGTACGGTTAGTGTCCTGGTACTGCTGGACATGAATCAGGTGTCGGTCGAGATTCGGAATCAGGATAGATAGGGGAGTACCGTTAGTATGATTTTTGTTGCCCGCGCCGGGAACGGTGTCATCGACGTTAAAGCCGTTATAGATTATGGGCAGGTCGGGTTCTTTGCGGGGCGAAGACAACTCGTCCGCGCCGGGCTTGCGCAGCAGCAGGTCGCCGTAAATTTCCTGTTCTGACAGCACCAGTCCGGGCGGTACGCCCTGCATAACGGTTACAAGACCTTCCTGATATGAACCGCCGCCGACGGTTACCTGCAAACAGCGTCCTAGATGACATCCTATCATTGTTGTTCTCCTTATTAAGCAGTATTATGATTCCCTTTAATTAATGAAAGTATATAAAACTGGGGAAATATAGTCAAGATGTGTAAAATTCCGCATACACAAAAGGTGAAGTGATATTTTGAAAAGAACGGTATAATACAATTGTATTAGTATAACAATATAATCAGGATGTATATGAGTTGTATGAGACTGCCGAAAAAATGTATGAGTCTATTACTATTGACAGCGGCGTTTGCCTGCGCCGAGCCGGCACTGATTCCCTGGCCGCAAACAGTTACAATGAATACAGGGACGCTGACGCTTTCTGCCGGCAGTCGCATTGTTGCCGGCGATGTCTCTCTGGCGCCGCTGGCCGAGGTGCTGTCTCAGGAAGTTTTTCGGGTGACCGGCCTGTCGCTGGCCGTAGAGGGTACCAATGCCG
>CAZCLS010000305.1:0-5610 GCA_964499565.1 uncultured bacterium | reverse complement strand
GACATGTTTCTGCGCAAAGATGTCACTGATGAACAAATAGTACTGGGACCGGTATCGTTCAAAGCGAACGGCGACTGGACGGTAGGCGCCGCGGGCGCGCGCAGTGACATCGTTATCGCCCATCCGGAAGCCCGGCTGCGATCGGAGCAGGGTGATCTGACACTATCGGCCGGGGACAATGACATAGTCGCCAAATCGAGGGTAGTGTTTGACAATCCCCAGGCGGGAAAAGTGACAATTCCGGGCGGACAGGCAAGCGTGCAAGTTACCGGTGTACCGGTCTCGATGGAAGCAGTTATCATAGTAACTCCCTGCCAGCCGGTTGAATCAACGCCCTATGTCATCGCCCAGCCGGACGGAACCTTTGTGATCGGTTTGCCCTTTATCACAGAAGAACCGGTCTCGCTTAATTATATGATAGTAAAACCGTAAGAGTGGTTAGAACAATGAATAACAGAACAGTATTCATATGCGCGGCAATAGTATGCATGGCCTGGATTCCGAGTGGAATCAAAGCGGAAGATCAATATGAAAAAGTTTTTGTAGGCGAGGCATACACCAACATACTCTGGACAGCGGACCCGGCCTATCAAAACTGGTCAACGACCATCAGTGGAGATTTACCGCCGGGATTAGTGTACAAGCAGTTGCAATTGTACCCAATGTTCACGTTTATTTCGGGGGTAATCTGTGGAACACCATTACCAGCCGGCAATGCCGCTTCCTATGAATTCAGCATTAAAAATGAGATTTATGATAATGACAAAAACACGCTCATCAGTGCGTGTGATAAAACGTTTCTTTTACAGGTAGATGACTATGCCGATATACCGGTTGATACCGGCCATCTTGGCACATTGCCTGTATTGACCGAGTGGTCGGAAGATAGTGATTATGGCTGGTCGAATGGATATGTATCTGTAGCGGATCAATGGAAAGGAATATTTGTTATGCAGGACTGGGATATATTTGCTGTTGCATGCACGACAGGGACCTACTGTGTTGAAATTGATACCGTTCCGACCGATAATGGAAAACCATTGGAGATAGCAGTTTTTGATAAAAATTACATTGGTGAATATGGCAACAAACTTGCTGAAGGAAAAACATGGAATGTGTATGATGACAATGGCACTCTTTCAGCAACAAAGCAGCGGGTATATTTCTATGGAGGACACTTTAATGGTATTTTAATCAGAATTGCCTGTCCGTATGACGAAATGATTAACCGAAAATATAAAATACGCTTATTTGCGGCTGAACCGGTAATACTCATTCACGGAATAAATGCGTATCCGCTGAACAGCAGTGATACCGAATCTACATTTGGAGACATAAAATGGCTGTTGCCATTTATTGGAAGTGTAAAACCGTCCATCTGTTATGATTTCCCCTGGGATTCGCACGACAATGACAATCCGGAAGGATTTAAACGATATGTAGGAGCAAACGAAAAGGAAGATGAAACGTTATATAAATATGTTTATGATATATTCATGAAACACAAGCAAAAAATAACGATAATTGCTCATTCAATGGGAGGCTTTGTAATTCGGTTCCAATTAAGAGAAGATACATTTTCAGATATGATAACTCAGGCAATATTTGTTGACTCGCCACAATATGGCAGTGAATTAGCTAATTTCCTTTACAGAAGGAGGAAATCATTTGATGCACCAGGAAAATTTTTAAATACACTTGGCCAAAATTTTGACATTATTGACTGGGGTGTCAGTGATGCCAATTCGCATCATCTTATGCGCGGAGGCGATACTATTTATGAGATGCATACTATAGGAACCGTTTTACCTTCCGGTAACATATCCTGCACAATTGGCACTGAAAAAGGATTTTTTAAAATTTTACCTGCGACAATGAAAGAATATGACAGCTTTACAATAGGTCGTGTTGCCACACGGTTTACAGGCGCTCTTTATTTGACGTCAGCAGCAGATGTTTTTGGTATAATAAGGGGAATAGTACGAGACCAGTATAGTAAAGGACTTGAACACAGTGATGGTATCGTTCCGGTTTCATCGCAAAACATGAAAAGCTTACACCCGGATATAGAAACAATATATATTGCTAAATGTCATACTGAAGTTCAGAAACTTTATTTAAAGAATTTTGATGATGCCCGAAAATTATTTAACCTTATTAAACGACGGATAAACATCCAATGAAACCTAAGAACATTGTAATAATGATAAGCATTATTTTTCTGGCTTGTGCTGCAGCATATTTGGGGAAAAAAGTTGCATCTTCAAAGAAAGCAATGAAATACAGCACTAATGCTAAAGAAAACACAGCAGAAGGTAAAAAAAAGGCCAATGCTTTCCTTCCGGGCACTACACCATCTGAATTTTTTGAAGCTACGTTCACTAATCTTAATAATTTCTATGAAGTCAGATTACGTTGGAAAGATGTAACCAACATTATTTTCAAAGCGGATAACCTGAGTTCTGCTGATAAACGTTCTGCGGTGGGGTCTTTGAAAAATACATTGTTTGCAAATCAATCTTCCTACACTATAACTAATTTAATTGATATCTGCATGCGAAAAAGACAGGAAGCTGGTTTGAGTGCGGCGGGAACAGCGTGTTCTTCATTGCTGGTTGCCATGAGATACAGGCGGTTGATTCCTTATGTATCGCAAAAATTACTTGAAGACGGCGCCAGTTCTAATCTGACAGATGCCGCATGGTGCAAAACCTGGTTCGGCTATATTGATCATCCTGAAATGTTGAAAACGATTGTGCTGCTTGACCATGAAATCCCCCGGGAATCGCCACTGCGAAACGGTATTAATCCGGTTTGGACCTCGTCCATACCATTTATTAATCGACCTGATTGCCTTGCGGTTTATTTGGATATAGCGGACAATCCCGGAGAACACCCATATGTTGTCTGGGTTCAAGCCGCTTCAATGCTGTCGGAATTTACGAATGACACAGCCGTAGCCGGACTGAGCAATGCATATAATATTCTAAGTCGTGCAAACCGATATTGGAAAGACCATAACGCGGGATTTATGGCTGTTGCAAATTTTAAAACCATTATGAAAAGGCAGAAGGAACGAATAGCAGGAACATATCCGGTCCAACCTGCTCCTCAACCCGTACTGGATGAATAACGAACAAACTCTTTTGCTCCCCATTATGAAAACTAACATTATAAGTATACTATCAGGGTGTTTTGTTTCTTCTTTCCTCTTTGCAGAAACCGCCAGTCTTGAGTTAAACATTATCTCCGGTGATTTGCAGGATAACGAGTATATTGAAGTAGAAACATTAAATGCAGATTGTATCGATATGCCTGTTTTTCAAATAAAAGAATTTCAAAAGGGAGACATAGGAAGATATTTCTATGACATTGAAGCGTTTGAAAACAGAAGTCTGGTTTCTTTAGTTGTCGTCCTCCGGCCCGGGTTTCTTTTTAATTGTGGCAGGAAAATATCCCGGGAATATTCATTTTTTGTTTCACCCGACTTAACGTATTTGAAAAATGTTGTTATTACCCGAAAAGGAAGTTCTTCTGTTGCACTAAATTCTATGAGTGATACAATCGAATTATTGATTGATTATGAAAGCGATTTTGATGATGATACTGTATCTCTAAATGATGAAATAAAATATAATACGAATGACCGTACGTATGACACCGATCATGATTTCCTCAATGATTATATAGATATCTTCGGTACCAATATCACGATCATTCTTCCTTCGGGCTCTTCAATCATCAATACTGCCGCTACGGATCCGCTTAATCCTGACACGGATAATGACGGGGCATTGGACGGCGATGAAGTTTTTGCGACGAACGGCTATGGGTTTGTGACTGATCCCTGTAATCCCGATACGGACGGTGATGGTCTGCCGGACGGGCAAGACCCCAATCCGCTCGGTTCGGTTGATGATAATAATGACGGAATCGCAGATGAGTGGGTTGCGTACTGGCAGTCACTTGTTACGAAGTACGGCTATCCGGCTGAGTGGCTGGCATTGCTGGCGAATCCGGACGCGGACCCGGACGGCGACGGACTTTCCAACCGGCGTGAATATGAACTCGGAACCAACCCGCTTGTTCCGAATGGCCAGAATGAACTTCGGCTGGAACCGGAACCAGTGGTTATATTAGCCGGCCTCGATCAAATTGTTACCGCTTCTTTTTCACTAGTCAATCTGTCCGGCGGTGTTGTGACGGGAGAAGTATACATGCTCACCCAGCCTTGGGTTACCGGAGTTCAGGCCGATAGTATCAACTGGTTTCTTCAGACTGCGCCGTTTGAAGACCCGGACAACGGAGACCGGCTGGCGGTTCGAGTCAATTTTCCTGTGGGGTGTCGCCGGACGTTCAAGCTGGTAGTACATACGACAAACCTGCTGAGCAATACTGTCTATACCGACACACTGCGGGTGCGTGCTGGACGTACCGTATTAGAATATCCGGTGGAGCTGCACATAGAAACCACTTCCACGCCAAACCATGCCCCGGCCATTCCGCGACTGCTTGCCCCGGTCAATGGTAAATATCTTTCCAGTGTTGTCGACCAGCAGCTCAGCTGGCAGGCGTGCACGGATCCCGACCCGGTCGATACGGTGCGGTATGATGTCCGCTGCAGTGCCTATCACATGGATAGTACGCCAGAGCGTATGACTGCGGATATCAGCGGCACGGAAACAGGAGCCTTCGGTTTCGAGCTGGGGTATACCGACCGACTGGCGGAAACGACCAGGTATGAATGGCAGGTTGTTGCCAAAGATGGGCATGGTGCGGAAACGGTCAGTCGTGTACGCTGGTTCAGTACCCAGGGAGAGACAATAACACCCGCGGTAGAAATACCCGAACAACAGCTGCCGGCAGGTATGGCCGGGAGTACCTACCGCGAAACACTGAGGGTCAAAAACGGCTGGGCACCATACAGCTGGCGGATGGTAGAAGGAGCGCTGCCGGAAGGGATGACTATCGATGCAAACGGCATTATCGCCGGTACGCCCCGGACAGCTGGAACCAGGCAGTTTACGGTTGAAGTAACCGACCAGCGGCAGGACACGGCGAGCAGGACAATCGAACTTACAATTGGCACACAGGACATAAAAGATAGCGGAACATTCCGAAATGGTATGATTGGCAAATAAGCAACAGAAAAAATACCCGCCGGAGGTCTCGCCTGTTCCCTCAGCGCAGCACCCTCCTCCTTCGACTACTCATCTCATACCTCCGGCGGGAAGGGGCGGGGAAAATATAGTGTAGCAGTAGCCCCAGGGGTCTACGACCCCGGGGCAGAAGGCGCATACCCTCCACCGTCATTCATCTGCGGTACACCCTCGTTCTCGTTCTCGTCGTCGTTCTCGTTCTCGTCAGCGTTTACTTTTCGATTACGAGGACGACAACGAGAACTGTTCCGCTACCACTTCACTGACAACGAACATTCCCCCACAGGGCTTAATTATTTGTTTGGCGAAGCACCCGGGGCGCTGCCCCGGGCTATGGTACTGCGGCCTTTCAGGCCTTTGCCGCTGGTGCTACGTACGGGCCTCTGCTCTCGGCGCTCGTAACACATCCACCGGCTCGCTCCAACCATAACCCCCTCGCCGTCGGCCACAT
>CAZCLS010000304.1:2019-5615 GCA_964499565.1 uncultured bacterium | reverse complement strand
GGGAAAAAAATCCCGATCCGGAACGGAAATATGATAACGGCCGGCTCTGGGTCGATAGTAAATTTAATCCCGATTCATGCTCCTATCTCTCTGACACATCGCGTGAATGGGAAACCATGGACTCTAATGATTTGCTGGTTTTTTATCTTGCCCTTGTCAGGAAACATGGGTGGGATCCGTTTAAGCGCATGTACCGGACCTACCGGTCTCTTTCTTTTGCAACTGATGAGCGGCCGGTGTTGAATTCTTCAAACGAGATGTTTTCTCTTCAGATGGCAATCCTGTCTTATTTAATTGACGATGATATTCGCGCTCATTGTGCTGATTGGCGGATTCCCCTTTCTGAAGATACGGTGCAATCTCTATCAGCTCGTTTTGATCTGCCTGTTCATACCAGCCGCTTTTGTGATTGCTGATATTCTCCTGCCTTTATCAGCTTCTATCCCGCTGCCTTTTTTTCATCTGTTCAGGAACGTCAGCAGTTGGTACAGCAACCCTATCCCCGGCAACACAACGCCTGCTTCCCGCGCCCGGCGCCATGGCTCGCCGTAAATCGCTTCCACTTCCATTGGCCGTTTATTATCATAATCCAGCCGCATACTTGGTTTGTACGGTTCCATCGTTTCAGTCATACTGATGTTTTTATCGATAAACTCATCTGAAATTGTCCGCCCGAATGCCCCGGCGCCCCGAGCCACTTCCCGCATCAACTGTACAGCCAATTCCCGGGTTGCCGGGTTCATTACCAACTCGTCGGTCTGCGCTCTGCACATTACCGACAACCCGTTAAAAGGTATATTCCACACCAGTTTTTTCCAGCGTGCCAATATCAAATCATCAACCACTGAAACATCAATGCCGGCTGCTTGAAATTCTTCCACATGCTGTGCTGCTATCGGTGTTAAACCTGCCGCCATACCATCCGGTCTGAACTCGCTCAGTGTCATTCTGCCGTAATCGATATGCCGGATATGTCCCGGCCCGACTTTCGTTGTGCAGATAAAACACAATCCCCCAAGAATTGTCTGTCCGGGAACAATCGAGTTGATATACTCTTCTCCTCCCAGTCCGTTCTGCAGCAGAATTATCGTACTGTCAGCATTAATTACACGCGGCAGAATATCTGCCAGTACAGTGTTTGCCGTCGCTTTCAATGCGACTATAATTGTGTCACAGCATGGCATGTCTTCGGCATGTTCATACGCGTTAACCTTCTCCAGAACAAAATCCCCGTTAACAGATTCTACCGTCAGTCCATGCTGCCTGACATAATCACAATCATGATGAAACAAAAAATGTACCTCGTTCCCTGCCCGGGCCAGTAACCCGCCATAATATCCGCCAATCGCGCCCGTGCCAATAATTGCATAGCTGCGCCCCATGAAATCTCTCCATTTTTCATGTGAATATAATCTGAATGTAAAAGTATCTGTTCATTATACACTTTACATTACTATTTTGAAAACATCACGCACCCGGCCTGTTATTCAACTTGACGCAACTATGACTTAGTATTATAATATGACATTTTTATAACTATTACTGGTTATTATCATGAAATACGTTGCCCGCGTTACGCTACTCCTGCTTGCCGTCTATGCCTGCTCGCTATCACTTCCCGCCGTTGACCGCTATGTTTCTCTGACCGGCCTCAATATTCCTCCCTATACCAGTTGGGCTAACGCCGCTACCAATATTCAACCAGCCGTAGATATTTCTCAAAACGGTGATATTGTCTGGCTCGCCAGCGGAACCTATTTCCCCGGCACCCAAATCATGATTACGAATGATATCCGCCTGATCGGCGCCGGCGCCTCCCCCGCTGACGTTACCGTCGATTCGCTCTGGCGGCATCGCGGTTTTTTTATAAGCAATGCTGTTGCTTCCATTGAAAACATCACCATTTTCCGCGGTCAATCCTCAGGTTCGCGCTATCCTACCGATGATCTATGGCCCACTAACTGCGGCGCGGGCGTTTTTATTCTGTACGAAGGCATGGTCTCCAATTGTATCCTGCGCGATAATATCGCCACGGGCGTCTACGCTGAAGCTAACTATACCAATCGATTCGATGTCCCCAGCGGCGGCGGCGCGTATTGTTATTACGGCGGCAACATTATCGATTGCAAATTTTATGATAATCGCGCCATGCATAACGGTGCCGGTGCATTTATTTTTGTTGATGGAGAGATCTGGAACAGCGTCTTTGCCGGCAACCAGGTCACCCGCTGGCTCGGGAACGGCGGTGGTGTCTACTGCCGTGCCGGTGGCCGAATCTGGTTCTGTACGATTACCAATAATTATGCAGCCTACGGCGGTGGCGGTGTATATGTCGAGTATGCCGGCAGCGTTCTTTATTGCTCTATTTCAAATAATGTCAGCGGCTGGGGCGGCGGCGGTATTTTTTATGTCGCTAATGATTTCGGTACTCCCGGCGGTGAAATTTACGGCTGCACAATCGCTTATAACAAAACTTACTATTATGGCGGCGGTATTTATTGCCATACCTGGTCCCCAAATCTGCACGCCGCCGAAATCGGCCGCTGTACCGTCATCGGCAACAGCGCCCAGCATGGCGGTGGCCTGTACGGCACGACCGAAGACCCCGTTGAAAACTCCCTGTTCGCCCACAATACCGCCGTCTATTCCGGCGGCGGTGTCAAACTGTATAACGGCGGTCTTGATAATTGCACGGTCTGCAGCAACTCTGTTACCGACCCTCTTTCCACCGTAGGCGGCGGCGGCTTGTTTCTTGATGGCTCCCATGCCGAAAACTGCCGCATATTTGATAATGTCTCCAGCAATATCGGCGGCGGCGTGTTCTTTTCTTATGACGGATATATGTCCAATTCGTTCATTGCGGGCAATTGCGCCAGCAACAAAGGCGGGGGAGTCTATTATATGTTCGGCGGCCAGGCGCTCGCATGCTCCGTCAGCGGTAATGTCGCTTATGCTGCCGGCGGCGGTTTATATTTTGAGCAAAACGGCGAAGCCGATCTCTCTACTATTTTGAAAAATTCCGCTCCCCTCGGCGCCGGGTTCCTCCAGCAGGCCGGCGGGACTATCCGTAATTCCCTTGTCCACCATAATAGCGCCTGGCTATCGGGCGGCGGCGGCGCCTGCCTCACCGGCGGTGTTATCGAATCATCGACCATCGCTGATAATTCTGCCGTCGTTCAGGGTGGTGGTCTTTATTGTTTGTCAAACAGTATTGCCCTGAATTCTATTATTTACGCCAATTCAGCCGCGACTGATAATAATATTTCACTTGGATTTACCGGCTTGTTCATGTATTGCTGCTCCGACCCGCTTCCGGCCGGAACCGGCAACATCAACGCCAATCCGCGCTTTTTGCAAACCGCATCCGTCTATTACAATCTTTCAACTAATTCGCCCTGCATTGAAGCCGGCACCAACCAGGCCTGGATGACCGGCGCGACTGACCTGGATGGCAAACCGAGGATTCTTAATTCTTACACTGATATCGGCGCGTATGAATTTCCACAGACCGCCTACTGCCGAATGTTTTCAGCGCCATTAGTTAATTTTACTCCCGAGTATTCCTTCCCGGTCGGCCAGGTATCTAATGTAACCTT
>CAZCLS010000304.1:0-1919 GCA_964499565.1 uncultured bacterium | reverse complement strand
TTAATTTTACTCCCGAGTATTCCTTCCCGGTCGGCCAGGTATCTAATGTAACCTTCAGCTTTGCCAATATTGGCGGCAGTCTCCTGAACGGTGCTGTCTCAAATTGTTCTCCTCCCTTCTATGTCATCAGCGGTTCTCCCTACTCCCTCCCCCTGGGCCAATCCCATTTCGTGACCGTCCAATATGCCCCGGATGAGCAGGGCTGGTTCGAGCAGACTGTCTACCTCACCGGCGGCACCGAACCGGTGCCGATCGAGATCATGGGCAGCGCATACATTCCTGAACCGGGGTTATCTCTTTTATTCTTGCTAATTTCGTTTGGTATTATTCGTTTGCCTCGGATGTATGTATAGTTAGATTCCGCACAACGCGAACAACGCATTGTGCGGGCAGCTGCCCGGGTGTTCCGCCAGGAATACACGGAATCCAAACAAGGAAAATGCTTATGATCACTATCGATAAACACGAATAACTGCCCGGGTGTTCCACAGGAACACACGGAATCAAATAACAAGGAAAATGCTTATGATCACAATCGATGAACGTGAAAAACGATCCGGTATTGTTCAGGAATTACAATCAATGAACATTCCCACCGAAACAACGACTCTCGAAATGGTGGACTACATTATTAACGAAACTACCTATATCGAACGGAAAACCGTCCCCGACTTCCTCGAAAGCCTGAAAGACGGCCGGCTATTTGATCAAGTCGCCCGCCTGCGCCGGGCAGAGAAGCGAGCCATATTACTGATCGAAGGCCCGCGCCTGCCGGGTTCTAATCGCGTCCGCAACGCACTGTGTACTATTTCTGTACAGTGGTATATGCCGATTCTGAGAAGTGTTGACATAAAAGGCACTGCCTGGTTCCTGGCAAAAATTCACTCTAATGCTGAAATTGACACGAATCCCGTCCATGAATATGATTATCGCCCCAAAAGAATTTTTTCTTCCCACCAGGAACGCATGCTGACACAATTAAAGGACATCGGCCCGGAAACCGCGCGCCGGCTTTTAACACACTTCGGCAATATCGCAAACATAATCAACGCCAAGGAAGATGAACTCAAAAAAGTCCACGGCATAGGTAACTTCCACGCCCGTCAAATACGCATGCTCAGCGAAACGGATCTAAGAAAATAACACCCCCTATACTGCCCGCGTGTTTTGGAGAAAACACGCGGAATCCAACCCGGAACACCCCCACCCCCGCACACTCCTCTCCCAAACCCCCCATTGCAATATTATAAACTACACATTCTCGCACGCACATTTTCCCCTGTTTGTATACAATATTTATAATAATAATAATTATGGAGTTTTTTATGACTATGTTTAAACGTATAGTGCTGGTTGTGTCCCTGTATACCGTTGCAGGCATAATGCCTTCTATCGCTGCCACGTCAGATTCTCCTGCGCCGGCACTCGTTCCCTGGCCGCAGTCTGTTACCATCACCGATGGTGTCTTACCTCTGCGTGCTTCCACCGGCATTGCCGCTGTCGATAAAAAACTGCTCCCCCTCGCTCACATCCTTTCAGATGAAATTTCGCTTATAACCAGACTGAAACTTCCCGTCAAAAAAGGAAAAGGCCGTGCCAGGGATATTATTCTCGCCCTCTCACCTCTCCTCAGCAATGATGCTCACACCGTGAAAATCTCCGATCGCGTGGTCTGCGCCGGCGGTGACTACCGTGCTGTTACAATGGCTACTGCCTCATTACTACAACTACTGTCCGAAAAAAACGGTGCCTGGTCTCTTCCGCGCGCGCTGATCCAGGACCAGCCCCAGTCGGATTATACCGGGTTGATGATCGATGTCGCCCGGAGATATAATGACATAGATGTTCTCAAACATGCCGTCATTCTCTGCCGCCTGTATAAAATTAAATATCTGCATCTGCACATGTCGGATGACCAG
>CAZCLS010000303.1:4107-5668 GCA_964499565.1 uncultured bacterium | reverse complement strand
TTTTCACAGGGGGCGGGACAAATATAGCCTAAGACAGCGGGCAGGGCAATTCGTTCCCGGGCAGTCCGGGCAGCCGCAGCAAAATCTCCCGCGGCTATCAGTCTGAGCATCAGCGGAATATTCATATGAGCGGGACAGACCATAGTGCAGGGGGCGTCACAATCTCCCAGATGGTCACTCAAGAGTAATTCCAGGGCGACGGTGCGCGCGTCACGGACACGGTCGTTGTTGGTTTCAATCCTCATCCCATCAGTGACCGGCGCGCAGCAGGAGGGCAGCAGCGTACCCGAGCGCATGTCTTCTACCACGCACACCATGCAGGAAGTAAAGGGTTTGCAGCCCTGATAGGAGCACAACGTTGGAATAGCAATGCCAAGCTGACGAGCGGCGTCCAGAACCATAGAGCCATCAGCAACCTGAATTTCCTGCCCGTTTATGGTCAGTGTGTGCATCGGTCTCGTATCTCCACGGCGTTCACCGGACAAACTACCCGGCAGGTATCGCACTGCGTGCAGAGCGACGTATCTATTACATGCTGTTCATACGGTGTCATGGGAATCGCGTCGACCGGACAACGCTGGGAGCATTTTGTACAGCCGATGCAGTCGTCATTGATAAAGTATTCAATCAAATCTTTACATTTTTTAGCCGGGCAGATGCCGGCCAAATGAGCTTCATATTCATCCCGGAAGTACCGCAGAGTAGACAGGACCGGATTGGGGGCGGTCCGCCCCAGACCGCACAAACTGCCCTGGGTAATCACGCCGGCTAAGTGTTCCAGTTTTTCCAGGTCGCCGGCATGCCCGTTACCCTGGCATAACCGGTCTAAAATCTCCAGCATGCGTTTAGTGCCGATGCGGCAGTAGGTACATTTACCGCAGGATTGTTCCTGGGTAAATTTCAAAAAATAACGCGCGATATCCACCATGCAGTCGGTATCGTCCAGCACGACTAAACCGCCCGAACCCATAATCGCTCCGGCGCTCCTCAACGCTTCAAAATCAACCGGAATATCGGCATGAGCGGCGGGAATACATCCGCCCGATGGACCGCCGATCTGGACCGCTTTAAACACACGCCCGTTTGCGACACCGCCGCCGATGCGTTCCACAATCTGGCGAATAGTAATGCCCATAGGCACTTCAATCAAACCGCCGCGGGCAACTTTTCCGGTCAGGGAAAATACTTTAGTGCCTTTGCTTTCATCGCTGCCCATGGCAGCGAACGCATCAGCACCATGGCGGAGTATCCAGGGCACGCAACTATAGGTCTCGACATTATTAATCAGTGTCGGTTTGCCGTGCAAACCCTGGATTGCCGGGTAGGGCGGCCGATGGCGGGGCATACCCCGCCGGCCTTCGATCGAAGCCAGCAGCGCTGTCTCCTCACCGCATACAAACGCTCCGGCCCCTTCCATCACCCGCAGCTGCAAGTCGAATCCGCTGCCCAGAATGTTCCGGCCAAGATACCCGTGTTCCTCGGCCATGCTGATCGCGGTGTTGATGCAGTGAACCGCAAGCGGATACTCCGCTCGAATATACAGCACGCCTTCATGCGCGCC
>CAZCLS010000303.1:0-4007 GCA_964499565.1 uncultured bacterium | reverse complement strand
ACATTTTTCAAAGCCGCATACCCTTCATTGCGGCAATACTCGTCAATATCAAGCGGATCGATAGTACCGCAATGTTCGGCGGCAATGTGCTTCTGACTGCCTAAAAAATCGCACACGGGTTCGTCTCTCACGTCAATGCTGTAACGTGTAATCGGTTGCCAGGCGTCATCGCTGAGGATAGAATCCAGCATGCTTGAGGCAGTATTTTTAATTCGAGGCACCAGGCCGTGCGGTTGAAAATGTCGCCGGACTATGCGCCCCGCCATATCGGGCGTGACTCGCGCGTACAGGTTCGATCTGCCGTCCTGTTCGATCACTTCAACCAGGGGCGTCTGATGACACATACCGACACAACCGACTGTTTTGATATGAACCGGCGCGTTCAAACCGCGGACAGCTTTCTCCAGTTCGCCTTTAACATTCAAGCTGCCGCCGGCCACACAGCATGAACCCAGTCCAATCCTTATTTCACCTGAGAAATCTTCATCGCCGGGCGAGCTGCCGCGTGATATTTTCCCAGCCTTGCTTTTCTGCAATGCTATAAAATCGGCGATCATCAGCCCGACCGTGTTCGGGGTCAGATGACCGTAGGTGACATCATCAATCTGAACCGCGGGAGCAAGGGTGCAGCAGCCCAGGCATGCTACCTTTTCTATAGTAAAGGTGCCGCTACTGTCCGTGTCTTCTCCGGTATTAATGCGCAAATGACGTTTAATGGCATCCTCAATCCTTTCCGCTCCCTTGACGTGGCAGGCGGTGCCGACACAGACTTTAATAGTATGGCGGCCGGCTGGTGTAAGCCGGAATTGCGAGTAAAAAGTCGCTACCCCGCAGATGTCCGCCGGCGTGATCTCGGAAATGGTACAGACATGCCGAAGCGCTTCTTCGGGCAGATAATTGTAGCGCTCCTGAACGGCCTGCAATACCGGAATAACCGCTGAGCGCATATGACCTACCCGCTCGACTATGCGGTCAATATCAGCCAGATCTACAGAAGCCGGGCCTGTGCAGGGAGTATGCGATTCACTGCTCATTCTTACTCCCGATGCAATACAGGTTATGCATGCCGCGCAGATAGATGCGTGAATCTTTGAATGCCGGTGTGGCTACAACTGTCTCGCCTAACGGGCACGAGCCGGCATACGCCATGTTCGTTCCGTTTTTGAAAAGATGCGTAACGCCGCGCATGTCACTGACATATACAATTCCGTTCGCGTATACGGGTGAGGAATAAAATCCGTTATCTCCTTCCCACTGCCAGAACAGGCTGCCGTCGGCGGCATTCAGGCAGGCTACCGAACCGCCGCTGGTAGCCATATACAGACAGTTTGATACCGCTAACGGACTGGACACTTCCGGCAGGTATTCATATGTCTGCCACAGGTTCGATCCCGTTTCAGCGCTGATTGCCGTTACACTGGCATACTCATTCGCAGCGAATACAATCCCGTTCGCGTAAGCCGGCGACGGTGCGATTTCACCTCCTAAACATTCGCGCTCCCACACCTTTTTGCCGGTCTGAGGATCATATGCGACTACCATCGGCAGAGCGTTCAGAATCGCTTTAGTGCCGGAGGGAGAATCGATCAGGATTGGCGAAGCCCACGAGCCGCCGTATTCGCGGGCTGTTTCCCAGACCGTATTGCCATCGGCAGTCGACAAAGCCATAAATCGACCGTTTTCGCTCAGGTCATATTGTATTAACACCAGGTCATGGTACAGTGCCAGTGACGAGGCATAGCCGTAATAAATATCAGGCACACCCAGATTCCGGGCCCAGAGCCGATTGCCATCGAAGTCAAGGCAGATGATGTCCCCCGAGGCAAATATTGCCATGACACGGCTTCCGTCAGTAACCATTGTCGGCGCGGCATACCCGGTATCTTCACTTATTTCGCCTAATTCACCCGGCTGGCGCGGAATACCGTCAACCGTGTGTGTCCAGAGCATCTTTCCACTGTCCGCGTCCAGGCAGTACACTTCCTGGATTTCGGGATCGGCGCCGGACAGGAACACGCGATTGTTCCAGATTATTGGAGAATTAAATCCTGTTTGAGGGATTGGTGTTTTCCATAGAATGTGCGTGCCGGTTGTCCCATTCCAGTTTGTCGGCGGATGAACGTTCCAGGCTATCGCGTTGCCATACGCGCCGCGAAACGAGGGCCAGTTGGCCCGCAAAGCCTGCAGGTCCGGAATGCTGCTCTGAGAATCTCCGCTATCTTCGGCGGCAGCAGCCTGGTGTGAATCATGCAGCGGTGCAGTTCCGGTAAAGACCCTTGCCAGTTCATCCCGCGCCAGGAACGAAATATACAGGCACCCTATGGCAAGCGCGGCGGCTACCGCGCCAATCGCCCAGCGAGCTAAAGCGCGGTCCGGTTCATGTGCAAGACCTTCGCACTTTGGCGGCTGCGGAAGACGCCGGCGCAGACTGCTTGTTATTTTTATAGACAGCACACTCAGGCCAAGGCCGCACAGCAGCAGTACTGCACCTGAATTAATGAATGTTACATTAGCAAAATAGGCTTTGCGGGACAGCAGATGCAAGGCCCGATATTCGTCCCGCAATGCCGTATCTCCCGGATTTTCACTCACTACTTTCAACATCCGCTCCATTACCGGCGAACTGGTTGGTTGTGCCGTTTTCAATTGAATAAATGAAACCACAATCAGAACTGCCACTACAATTGAAAATATCACCGCCACGAGTGTTATAGCGCGGGCGATAGTATACAGCAAGCGCTGCCGTGAAGTATCAGTGCCATTTTCTAATCCCATTCTGTAATCCTCTATTCTGGTTTCAGTGTCATTCCCGGTTTAACCGGGCAGTACGAGAAACACCGCCCGCAGCTCAGGCAGGTACCCCGGTCAGGTTCGAAATCTTTCCTGGCGCGAAACACTGACAAGCCTATCAGCGTCAAGCCGAACACGGTCCCGGAAAATATTCCCAGTATCCAGCTTCCGACAAAAAATTGTTTTCGTATCTTTTCCGCGTCTGCATACAAGTTTGCCGTCGGAGTACCGCTGGAGCGGAACGCACTGCTGTCTAACGTCGGGCCTTCCACCCGCCCGGCATCTTCCCGGGCTATTTGTTCCGCTAACTGCACCGTTGGATTCACTAACGCCAGCGTCGGTGCCAGACGAGATACCAGCCAGCCGCCGCCGATTGTTAAAAGCGGCAACAGTATTATCAGTGCAATCAACCGTACACGGGCTGTCTTCATCTGTGCGGCGCCCGGACGCGCGGTTGGCATCCGGATCGCGTCGAACGGACACGAATCCGCACACAACCGGCACTGAATGCATTCTTCCGGCGTAATCGTCACATGCCGGAGTGACAATCGTGACATCCAGTTCAACAGCACGCCGTACGGGCACAGAAATCTGCAGTACGGCCTTGCTATGACTGTCCCGAGCGCCAGGAAACACACGCCAAGCAGTATCACTGCCAATGGCCCGCTCAGTCGGAACAGGCTGATAAACGGATCATAACGGCAGATGATAAAACTGCTTGCCGTAACGGCAAAAAGAATTGCTAAGCCGAGATAGACATACGGTATCATGCCCAATGCCCTGTTAATCCATCCGGGCAGTTTCAACGGCCGGATGATAACTATGTCCTGCACCGCTCCGAGCGGACAGACTCCCGCGCAGAACATTCTGCCGAACAGCAGAGCGGTTATCAGCGGCAGCAGAAAAAACAGGATCACACTGAATGGAATTACATAGCTGTGATCGCCCAGGGCACAGGCCACATTCTGAACCGAGCCGACCGCGCAGACGCATCCCCGGCGCCAGAAACCAAAATATGCTAGTGAAAAAATCATTACCGCAAATATCCCTTTTCGTGACCGCCGCTTCAACGCGAAATATGTTGTCACTGCCAGGGCAAGCACCAGGACAACACAATCCTGGTAATCAAAATACATCCCGCGCGGCAGCGGTCTGGTCGGTGTCAAATAGGTATAACCCGACTCGAATTCCGGCTTGGGAAAACGTTCAATGGCCTG
>CAZCLS010000302.1:0-5675 GCA_964499565.1 uncultured bacterium | reverse complement strand
TGAAGCTGTGGCAGGCTGGAAGCGCTGCCCTACTTCGCTGTGGCAGGCTGGAAGCTCTGCCCTACTCCATGCCGAATTATTTTGTCGCCAAATTATTTTGTAATAATTTCCGTTATAGTGTTTCAGAGAATTAGTGGACAAGCAGGTCGCGCGTTGGACCCTCCATCACGGGCAGACACATGGGTCCGCCCCTACACATCACTCCACCACTCCATTACTCCAATTAAATTTATTTCCGTGTCATTCTGTGTTTTGTGTGGTTCTGAATTATTTGCGTTGATATAATATTAATGTTATACTAAATAGTTACTATTCCAAATAACATGCGCAAAAAGGGTTACCATTGCAATTGCTCCTGTTATACGCGATATACTTTTTTTCAGCCTGCCTGATGTGTGAGCCTCTTTTGACAATAGAACCGGGGAACAACCATGAAAACTATTTCTGTTTATTTTGTCATTGGTGTTTTTCTGCAGTGTCTCTTGTTTAATGCGATCAACGTAATTGCTGAAGAGCATTATGCGTCCAGCACGCAAGTGAAGCTGACCGCCTCCGATGCGGAATCGAACGATGCATTCGGCTGGTCGGTGGCTGTGGCGGGAGACACAGCAGTTGTGGGGGCATATGATGAGGATAGTGGAGGAAGCCGGGCGGGTGCGGTCTATGTATATGATCGAAACGAGACCAATGCCTGGAGTGAGATCAAAAAGTTGACCGCCGCCGACGCGCAGGCGTATGATGAATTCGGCTTTTCAGTCGCTATGGCAGGGGATGTTGCAGTGACTGGTGCGCACCTGGAGGATGGTGCTGGTAACAATGCCGGTGCGGCGTATGTTTTCGAGCGGAACACAGGCGGAGCGAATGCCTGGAACCTGGTGAAAAAGCTGACTGCAGCAGACGCGGAAGCGGGAGATGAATTCGGCATTTCAGTCACTGCAGCAGGAGATGTAGTGGTTGTCGGATCATTTTACGAATCGAGCGGTGGTGCGGGTGCCGGCGCTGCATATATATTTGAACGCAACGCCGGTGGAGTAGACAACTGGGGAGAATTAAAAAAACTGGTAGCCTCCGATGCGGATGCCGGTGATTTATTTGGCTGGTCAGTAGCCGTAGCGGGTGATGTGGTGGTTGTTGGCGCAAAAAGCGAGGCAAGCGGCGGAGCCGGAGCTGGAGCGGCGTATGTTTTTGAACGCAATACGGGAGGAACTAATGCCTGGGGCGAAGTGAAAAAATTGACCGCGTCTGACGCGGAAGCGGGTGATTACTTCGCCCATTCGGTTTCGGTGGCCGGGAATGTGGCGGTTGTCGGCGCAAAAACAGGAGATGCTGGTGCCGGCTCTGCATATGTTTTTGAGCGTGACGCAGGCGGAACCAATACCTGGGGCGAAGTGAAAAAGCTGACCGCTTCCGACGCGGAAGCGAACGATAATTTCGGGTGCTCAGTCTCTGTAGCAGGTGATGTTGCGATAGTAGGCTCTTATAGAGAATCCACCGGCGGATCGAATGCGGGTGCTGCATATATTTTTCAACAGGACGCGGGCGGCAATAATACGTGGGGTGAGGTAGAGAAACTGATGGCATCCGATGCGCAGGCATACGATTCTTTCGGGTATGCAGTGGCCGTGGATGGAAGTGTAGCGGTCGTTGGAGCGTATGGAGCGAATGCCAGCGCGGCCGCAACCGACAGCGGCGCGGCGTATATCTTTGAACATTTTATCGCGACAGGGCCGGAGATAGGCACCAACGCATTAGTTTTTCCGAAAGCAGGAACGGTGCTTTCCACGACCGGATCGACAAACATCGTCTGGGACATCGAAATGATCCATGATGAAACGGACGGAACGAATGTTACTATCGCAAAAATATGCGTGCATAATGCTGAAACGACAAATGAAGTCGCAACCGTAACGAATAATGTATCGAATTTACTTGGAGCGGTGCCGTGGACAGTGCCGGCGGCACTGGCTGACGGTGTCACAGAGTATGTATTACGGTTTGAGGCCGTTAACAGTATATCTCTGACCAACAGTGTAATTTTATGGGATAACGCATTTACGATAGTGCCGGAACCGGCTTGGTGGTTGTTCGTTTATGGAATGCTGTTGTTTGGGATGGGGAAGAGGGAGTGGGTGAAGGGGTAAAAGGGCGATGGGATGAGAAGAAGACAAACTGGTGAAACCCTGATTATGTGAAGAGGCGATCATGAAACATATACTTTTTCTTATCGTAATAATGGTAATGAGCGTGGTACAATGTGCAACACGGGTGTACGCTTTGGAAATATCGCGGGTAGACGCTGAGAAATGGGAAATAAAGAGTAAAAACGGTAAAACGACGTTACTGGCGAAAGGAATCGACACGGCAAAACCTTTGACCGATTATTTTCTGAAAGGGATGCCGGTGACTCTATGCCTGAAAGCTCCATTAAGCGCGACTGACACGAACGATCTGCGCGTGCTAATACAAAAAGCGGACAGGAAAGGGATTGTTAAAAAGTGGTATTACAAGAAAAAAGGGGATGCTATAGTACTGTACAAACCGAAGAAAAAAATGCTGAAATACAAAGTCTGGAAAGAATATCCGGATGACGCGGTCGTGTGTTTGACGGAGCCTATGGCGACTATCCCATCAGGTTCTTTCCAGATGGGTGATACATTTGGAGATGGAGCTTCGAGTGAACTACCGCTGCACAACGTCAATGTCAGCGGATTCAGCATGGACAAGCACGAAGTAGCGAACGAAAAGATGCGCATGATACTGCAATGGGCATATGATAACAATAAATTGACAGCAAGCACAACAGCAGTAAGCAACAAAGTCGGGGACATGCAGGAGCTGCTGAATTTGGATGCTGACGGGTGCCAGATAAGCTTTACGAATGGAACGTTCAGTGTCAGCGCCGGAAAAGAAGGGTATCCATGTGTAGAAGTCAGCTGGTATGGCGCGTGCGCGTACTGCAATTTTAAAAGTGAACGAGAAGGATTAACTCCCTGTTATAATTTAGCTGACTGGAGCTGCAACTGGAATACGGACGGGTACCGGCTGCCAACCGAAGCGGAGTGGGAAAAAGCAGCTCGGGGCAGTGAGGCCGGGCATCGGTTCCCCTGGCATGATGTTGATTGGATAGCACATTCACGGGCAAACTACTACTGTGATTGGATCGACGACGTGCCATATTACCCGTATGACAAATCACTTACCTTTGGATATCATCCGGATTACACTAATAGCGTAATGCCGTATACAAGTCCTGTCGGATCGTTTGTGGCGAATGATTACGGGCTGTATGACATGGCCGGGAATGTGTTTGAATGGTGCTGGGACTGGTTTGAATACAGCTGGTACAGCCAGGCGCAAGCGATTGAATCAAACACGCGCGGACCGGCAACAGGTTTGTCCAAGGTATATCGCGGAGGCAGCTGGTCCGCTGGAGCACCCCAGGCCCGGTGCGCTTATCGGATTAACAGAAAGCCGGAACTTAACAGTATGAACCTGGGTTTCCGGTGTGTAAAACAGTGATTGTGTGTTGGCCGGGCAGGAAGCCCGGTAAACAGGAGCCGGGTTCAAAGTATGGTATACTATGACCATCTTATAATTTTTTATTTTAAGAACATAATGGAGATGTGCGAATGAAATCAGCTGGATTGTGTTTATGGTTCGTTGTTTTTTTGTGCTGGTTACTTTTCACCGTAACAAACGTTTTTGCCGGTTCAAACATCTGGGGTGAAGTCAAAGAACTGATGGGGGAACAGGGGCGGGATTACTTCGGTAATTCTGTTGCAATAGATGGCGATAGAGCGATAGTCGGCGCGTTTAACCAGGGGCCTGGCGGTGGGTATGGGGCCGGCGCGGCGTATATTTATGAGAGAAACCTGGGCGGCGCGAATGCCTGGGGAGAAGAGAAAAAACTGGTTGCTTCCGATGGTGCCCTGCAGGATTATTTCGGTATCTCTGTAGCAGTAGACGGCGATACGGTGATCGTTGGCGCGACCTGCGCGGGACCGTGCGAGTATTGTTGCGGGAAGGCCTATATTTATGAACGGAATATGGGAGGCATGAATGCCTGGGGCGAAGTGATAAAATTAACGGCTGCGAATCCAACCAATAATGACACCTTCGGCAGTTCGGTTGCCATAGATGGCGATATCGCGGTTATTGGTTCGGACGAAGCAGCCTATGTTTATGGTCGGAATACCGGTGGACTTAACGCCTGGGGATTAATGAAAAAATTAACAGCTTCAGACGGTTATCCGGGAGATCATTTCGGCAGCGCCGTTGCTATAGCGGGCGATAGGGTGATTGTTGGCGCGTACGGTAACTTCTACAGTAATAACTATGGTGTAGCGTATGTTTTCGGGCGGAACACCGGCGGCGCCAATTACTGGGGCGAATTGAAAATACTGACGACAACCAACGCGCTGGCATATAACTTCGGTGTTTCAGTTGCTATGGCGAGTGATTACGCGATCATTGGCGCTGATCAAGAGGTAATACAAGGCGTTAATTTTTGTGGCGCGGCATATGTATTCGGACGGAACGCGGGCGGTGTCGATAATTGGGGCAGGGTTAAAAGACTGACTGCTGACGGTGCGCCGGCGAGTGATCACTTCGGTAATTCAGTTGGATTAACGTATGATACTCCGTTCTATATAGCCGTAGTCGGGGCGTGCGGTGGAAGTACACCAGATAAGGCCTATATTTTCGAGCAGGAAGCCGGATGGAACCAGGTGAAAAAACTGGTCGGGTCCGATACGTTGGCTGGAGATAAATTTGGCTGCTCGGTTGCCATAGAAAAAGATGTTGCGATTGTCGGCGCTTATATGAAAGATACTATCAATACCGATGCCGGCGCGGCCTATATTTTCGGCCTATACGGTCCCGCTCCCAGCGACCTGTTTGCCGGGGCAGAGTCTTTACCGGGAGGAAATGGAATAGCAAGCGGCAGTAACGTCGGCGCGACAACCGAAGCGGGCGAGCCGGCTCATGCAGGAAATGGCGGGCCGTATCATTCGGTGTGGTGGAACTGGGCGTCACCGACCATGGCTGCGCCGTTTGCCGGCGCGGACGGAGATGTATTGAGTGTTAACACACATGGCAGTGATTTCGATACGGTACTGGCAGTCTACACCGGTCCGGCTGTAAACAACCTTACCCAGGTGGCTGCCAATGACGACAGCGGTGCAGGCATACAAACCAGTGAAGTAACATTCCCGTTCAGTTCAGGAGTACCGTATCATATAGCGGTTGACGGTAAGACAGCAGGTGATACAGGAACGGTAGTTGTTAATTATGAGATCATCCCGGAACCGGTGTGCGGTTTTTTACTATTCACTATAGTATGTGTGATTGCAGGGGGGCGGAGAATGTTCAGTGTGGAGGGAGGGATTGAAGGGGTTACATGGGATTAAGAGGATTAAGAGGTTACAGAGGGCAGTGAGTTGTGAGTCGTGAGTCGCTTTGCCCTGTGGTGTGCGAAGCTACACCAGCAGGGTGAGTCGTGGGCAGAGGGCAGTAGGCAGAGGGCAGTCAGCGTGGGAGGCCGGTTCCATACGGGCGACTGTTTTCCGAGGGCCGAGAGTCGTTTCGTAGCGACACTTCGAGTGTCGAGTGTTACTTTGTCCGTGGGCAGAGGGCAGTCAGTGCTGGACGGACGGAGTCCGGATAGTCCCGCCAAC
>CAZCLS010000301.1:0-5679 GCA_964499565.1 uncultured bacterium | reverse complement strand
CGGTCAAAATCTATGCAGCCGGTATCCTTCCAGCTTGATTTAGCGTGACGTATGAGAGTAAGGTATTTCATAAAATATTCGAGTTATGAAATTATAGCATAGAATGCTGAAAAATTACAGATAGACTTAGTTTTATTTTATGGAACAAACCGGGAACTGCATACAAGTTAATGCATCAGTTTAAATCAGATGTTTCTAACGCTTTCCACGGAAGATAAGCATGACTGCTGCGGGGAGGAAAACAAGCATAGCCGGCTCGGGAGCTGTTGTAGCGCTGTCAGTCAGGCCGAGAGAGTAGATATCGCCACCCCTGTAAGACCAGATCTTGTAGTAATACGGTGTATTGGGTGTCAGTCCGGTATCGGTATACATTTCTTCACTGCCTTTATATATAACTAAGTCACCGCCAGGGATGGTACCACCCTTGCTATAAGAAGTACCATTGACCGGTGTGCCAAAGGCATTATCAAGGCTTTGAACAATCATACAGTTATCCCCATAGCTATTTTTCTCCCAGTCAAGATCGATTTCAGTTTGTTGGATTGCGGGTTCCGCTGAGAAACTGGTGGGAATAAAGTTGAAGGGATCAGCCAGATTCATGAAATACTCTGCCCGGGCAGTGAATGCAGGATTAGGTGTGTGATTTGCACCATATATTCCAACATAATTAACTGTGATAGCTTGAGTAAATGTTTTTGCAACAGTCCAGGTAGTCCTGTCATAAGAGTAACTGTATGTCCAGTTATCATTTGTTCGTGCTACCCTGAGATATGATGGAACAGTTGCTAAACCAACTGAGTAATAATAATCTTTGTGGCCATCGTTTAAAAATGCGCAATAACAAATAATTGAAGGACCGGAATAAATTTCAAACCTGAAAAATACATTGTTTGCCTGAAGAACCATGATACCCTGCATCTGGTACTGTGAACTTGGTGCGGAGTCGAACTTCGCTTCAACTGCAAAATCTTCGTTAGGTGCAGATTGAAGTAATCGGGGAGCAAAGTTGCCACCCTCAAACGGATCATGGCTTGTTCCGCCATTGACATTAATCTCCGCATGAGTACCGCTCATAGTAAGTGAACAGTCGCCAACCGGATCAACGAACGTCCAGAAAGATTGTGCTGTGGTTTCAGGATAAAAATCATCTGAAACCAGAGCGGCATGTAAATTTGCCGGGAAACCAATAGCACTCAGCAATGCAATAACTACACCTAACCGAGTACAAGAAATAACAGATTTCATAATACACATCCCTGATTTAACTGTTAGCTTTTCGCCGTAACATGATCAATAGATACATTCCAATAGTTATAATACACGTTGGTTCAGGGAATGCATAACTGACGCTGACATCATCCAGGTATAAAACAGAACCAACCGCGTTCGTGCCAATGATCCTGAAAGCCGCATTGGGGTTCTGGCTGAGGAGTATAATATCGACCATATCGCACTGATTGGTATACCAGGTGCCACTTTCAGGCAAAGAAATCATATCGAAGTCAAAAAAGGTTGAACCATCAATCGAATATTGGATAAGCAAAGTTTCAGGGCCTGTGGCAGAACGCATGCAAATAACATTAAAGCCGATACCAACATATTGCGGGGCAGTTGATACCGAAAAGGTCAGATGCCGGTTCGTATCAGACAGGGTAAAACCGTCAAGAGCAAGCGTGCCGTCACCGGGCCAGTTGGTTGCGAGATTTCCCGTCCAGGAAAATGTTCCGGCTCCGGTGGATGGTGATGTATTTCCGGGTGTATCAAATGTCCAGCGGGTTAAAACATTCGATGCGCGGGACAGTACCTCGGCATAATATTCGGCATTCATGGCATACGCGTTTGTCTGTCCCTGTTGATTCCAGCCGTGCCAGGCAATATTCCCGTACAGCCATTGAGCACCATAGTAGTATTTCCCGGGACGGGGGAATCTGAAACTGTTTGTTCCGGCCTGGCCAGAGGGAGCATTGGTCATACCTGTAGTATGCCAGGTCCATCCGATACCGTCCGGGCGCGGTCCATACCCGGTACGCAGGACGCCGCCGGTGGCATCGCTTTGCGTATAGAACTGATGCGTTTGATTAATGAACGTCGATAGATAACCCGAAGGCGACTGAAGCGAAACAACATTCATAAATATGGGGCAGCCCAGGTTCATGAAGTAATCGGCCCGGGCTGTGTAGGCCGGGTTCGGATCGTGGTTTCCACCGTAAATACCTGCTTCGGTTACTTCTATAACCTGTGAGAATGATACCGCAACCGTCCAGGTGACCCTGTCATACGAGTAGCTGTAGGTCCAGGTGTCATTCGTTCGAGCAACCCGCACATAGGGGGGAATGACCGCGGGGGTTGGAATGACGTTTAATTTTGCCGTTGCGCTGGTCGCTGTGACATATGCCGCAAAGATTCTCGGAGTGGAACCGTCATGGAACATACCGAACCGGAGGAAAATATTATTTGTCTGCTGGATAATAATGCCCTGCATCTGGTAACGTGCAACCGGAATGGAATCGAATTTAACCTCTATGGCAAAATCCGTATCGGGAGCAAGCTGCAGCAGGCGGGGGGCATAGTTGCCGGTATTCCAGAGATTATGACTTTGACCCGCGGGAACACCGATTTCAGCATGTGTTCCGCTCATGGTAAGGGTGCAGTCACCAAGCGGATCAAAAAATCGCCAGAATGATTGTGCGGTAGTTTCCGGATCGAAGTCATCTGAAATCAGTTTGCCCACGGGACCAGGGGTTGAAACCATGATACTGAACGATTGGGTATCGGAACTTCCCGCAAGGTCTACTACCATGAGTTTAACAGCATGCTGCCCCGCATCACTTAAACCGGGTGTACCGCTGAGCAGAGCAGTACCGTCACCGTAATCAGTCAGTGTCAGCCAGCCGGGCAGCACCGGCGCCGTGATGGTGAGGACGTCATTGCTGTCGGAATCAGTGGCAGTGATGGCATAAGAATACTGTGTACCGATAGTAGCGGATGTGCCCGGAACACTGGCAAAAACCGGCGCGCTGTTGTCTGTATCGTGAATCGGGCAGGCCAGGTTCATAAAGTAATCCGCGTTACCGGTGAAAGCCGGATTCGGTGTATGATTGCCCGCGTAAAAACCGACTTCGGTGACATTGATACCCTGCGAAAATGCTACGGCGGTTTTCCAGTTTGTGCTGTCTGAGGAATAGCTGTAGGTCCAGTTGTTATTTGTACGGGCTACTTTGAGGTATCGCGGAATAACCGCCGGTGTCGGAGCTGTATTCAAAAATGTAGTATTGGCCCCGCCATCAATAAACGCGCAAAAGAGCATGGGAGATGTTCCGGAATGATATGTTCCGAATCGCAAAAATGTATTATCGGTTTGCTGGACAATCAAACCTTGCATCTGGTATTGCTCAACAGGAATTGAATCGAATTTAACCTGGATACCGAAATCGGCGTTCGGAGCGGACTGCAATAGACGTGGAGCGCGGTTGCCGCTGCCGGTCCACAGGTCATGGCTTTGCCCGGACGGTATATCTATTTTCGCGTTAGTACCATCCATGATTTGTGTACAATCACCGAGTGGATCAAAAAAGCGCCAGAATGCCTGGGCTGTCGTTTCAGGATAAAAATCGTCGGAAATAATCGCGCATTGCCCAGTGTTCATTACGTTAATACTGAATGATTGGGTATTGGTGTGTCCGAATGAATCCTGCAGGTGAAGCGAAACGGGAGCTAACCCGATTTCAGTGAAACTCGGTGTTCCGGTCAGCAGGGCGGATCCATCCGCATAATCAGTAAATGACAACCAATCCGGGTGCGTTGGAGCAGTGATGGTAAGGGTATCGGAGGTATCTGGATCATCAGCCGTAATAGCGTATGTATAGAGTTGACCGGCAGTCACTGCGGTCACCGGTGAACTGGTGAACATCGGCGGCAGGTTTGTGTCAAGAGGAACAATTGTTATGGTACCCCATGTTATATCGGCGTGATGTGTAATGAGCAGAACCGAACCGGCCCGGGTTGTCACGTCGGCATTAATATCCCATCCAGCCGGTTCCGGATCGGCCGCGTCCCATAATTTTACATAGAACCGGCTGGTACTGCCGCCGAGAGGTTCCGACCTGGTTTTAAGAATATATTCAGTATCGGCAGTTATCTCCGGACGGCTCTGCTGTGCCAGTATGCCATCGGTATATGTTAATATTCTGAGTGAAGGACTGTCGGGAAAATTCCGAATCCACCCGATCGCCTGCAGCGGCCAGCCTGTTCGTGGATTACCGCTTCCCGTATGACCTTGCCAGCCTGTAGCAAAACCGATTCCAGAACTTCCGGAAGCTGAGTGAATAGTTACATGCGCGGTGACTTCATAAGCGGACGGCCAGGTTTCATCGCCAATAGTGATTAACCGGTCATATCCTGTCTGGAGTGTGTGAACACCATTAGACACCAGTTCCCACAAGCCGTCAACGACCTGGCCTGCTTCGGATATTGAGGATACTGTCGTCCAGTCAGATGTAAATGGTGACGGCCAGATGTTTCCGGCAGCATAGATAACGGTTACCGATGTTGTTGCTGCAAGACCTGAGGAATCAGAAGCGATCAGGATCAGTGCATTAGTACCATCTAAAAACATGGTTTTATCTATTTCCGCATTGAAATCACCGGTACCTACCAACCGAGTGCCATTTGGCCCGATCGGCAAAGAAGTAGATGCCCCGCCGTTAAGTGTGTAATTAAGCGAATTGACGCCGTCTGAGTCGGTTACTCGACCGAGTATATTAATCCATTGCTGGGGATTGCCCAGATGACCGAAGTATTGTGTTGAGCCGTACCAGACATCAATGTCAGGCGGTGGTTGTGCCGCAAATAAATATGTGGGAATGATCAAGGAATGCAGCATAGCAACAGCAATAAAACAATAAACTAGTACATTAGTTTTCATATTATCGATCCTGAGGTTCCCTGGTAGAACATGATAGATTTGATCCGATAAGCATGAAGGCTGTATCAGGTTTCTGACTGAGAAGATGTGTGTTGACGGCATCAAACTGATTAGATTTTTTTGTTTTAAAAACCAAACTATCACACCGAAAGTATATGCTCGTGTATAAAAAACTCTTGTCTCAGTACTTAATGCAGGAGGCGGGTGTCCAATGTAGGGTCTTGCGCAATTGTCTATCATTATATATTAGTTTTGACTGAAAAGTCAAGCAATATATAATAATTCTTTGAAAGTATTGCCCGGGTTATCGGTATTCAGCGCGTAACGATTTTGATCCATTCAAGGGAAAAGAACAGTTTATAGAAGTGCTGGTAGAATTCAGTGCCTGGCACCGAATTCTCAGTTTGTTTCATCAGAACAGTTGTGAATATGCACTCGCCGCAGTTTTCAGCGAAAAAACATGAACCTTTGCTACAGGTTGTGCTTGCGCGAAAGCAAATCTTATTCGCGAATCCACGCTTCGGCTTCAGCCAGCTGGTCATTGTGATATATTTTGAAATGGCAATGCATCATGAAACCGAAGACTTTAGCCATGGCGCGAATCCATTCCACATCAGTAACCAGGGCGATTCGTTCCCAGGACGTCAAATGCTGCAGACCGACTTTAGTGTCATCCCACATGGCTCCGGCTTTATAACTTTTGAATTCGGGACCGAGATGATACAGCAGCCGGATTTTTCCATATTCCTTGAGTT
>CAZCLS010000300.1:0-5682 GCA_964499565.1 uncultured bacterium | reverse complement strand
ATACCCGAAGTTCGCTCTTGAACCCGGCAGAAACCGGTCCAGCCACGGTGAATAACATTCCACAGTCATGGTTCGGGCTTCAGGATCTATTTCAACCAAGGCGCAATAACTGTTCATTTCCGGCCCGGTCGAGTTCTGCCAGTCAAAAAGCATCTCGCATACTTTATTGCCGTTGTCGCCGGTATCCTGATAATGCACGGTTGACAGATGCCCGCAAAAAACCGCGGAGATATTCTTATGCTTCCTCACAAACTTTTCCCAGATCTTTTCTCCGCTGACATCTTTGCCCTGATGAGTCAGGTACGAATGCGTGTCAACCAAAACAGTATAATCAGGATGAGACGCGACAACCCGGTTGGCCCATTCAAGCACGTCGTCTGACGGATTGAAACGCAAGGCGATAATCAGCCACTGAACCCCGCCGGCTTCAAATGTATGAAAACTGTTGTTATTCGTATTAGTCGGAAATGAACCACCGAACCCGGGATGTTTTGCGAACATGCTGACGGGAAAATAGCGGTTGAAATAGACTAAGCCATTCCCGTTTTTAACCCGGTCGAAATCATGATTGCCGGGCAACATGATATAAGGCACGTTACCTTCAAGCGGTTTAAAACAAGTGTTGGCCCGTTTCCATTCATCTTCGTTATTCCCGGTCTGCACTATATCTCCTACATGCAAAACGTATTTGATATTCATTGACTTTTCATTTTTTGCGATCCATTCCGACATAGATGTTATAACGTCCGGCCACGATTCTATGCCATTCTGGGTATCGGGAATAATAACAATTCTGAATGATTGTGAATCCGCCGAACGTGGTTTCCGGGTAGTTACCTGACCGGTCGTATCCGCCCATGTGTCGCCCGCGCTATTCACGGCATACCAGCGGTAACAATAGCGTGTGCCCGGTTTCAGCCCGGTGAGTTTGCGGGTTAGATCTTCAACCTTTTTCAGTCCCAATGCCTCACAATACTGCCAGGCACCAGTACTCGTCCCGCCATCGGTCGTTCCCCAGCACAAAAAACTTTTTGTTTCAGCTCCGCCGGTTGCCGTCAAACGTCCGTTCACATATACTGAATCGGAGCGAATACCTGCCGCCAGGTCATTTTCAATTCCCGGCGGCATCGGCGGTATAGTTGGCATTCTGTCATTTTCACGCGCATAATTTCGCGTGATACGCGCGGGAGTCAACGCACCGTCATATATCCGGATTATCGCTATGGCGCCCCTGAAATATGACCCGTAGGTTTCACCATCTTTAACAGCGCCGATCAGTATTGGGTGACCAGGATCTATAGCCGGCTTTCTCGGCTCACTCCGGTTCTCAACGCCATTGACGTACACGCTTTCCACACCGTGTGAGTACGTAAACACAATATGCTGCCATACTCCCGGCAAAGGTTTATTTTTCCAGGGAAGGTCCATGCCCCAGTGAATCGCCGCGAGACCATCAGTGCTCCAGGTGAACTGCGCGGTTTTCCCGGCTCCGTTATTGCGTGGTGCCCAGCTTACCATAGTACTGCCGCGATCACCCAGGTCATGCTGAAAGGCCCATACTTCCAGGGTCCAGTCATTACTGACGGTGATCGCTGCCGGTGCCGGCCGGCTTGAACACAGCAGATTGTTGCCATTAAACATAACAACGTTTTTGCCATTGAAAACGCGTACTGCAGGTGCCGTGCCTACCGCGGAAAAAATTCCTCCCACACTCCCGCTGTTTGTCCAGACAGATACTGGTCCGGACTTTAATATTCGGGCATCGAGATTGATAAGCGCTGCAGAATCCCCGGAAGGAACTGCCTGCGCCATACATGCAAACAGAGCTGTCCCGAAAAGGATTGCTCCAACTGTGCGAAGTAGTTTTTTCATCGTGTCTTACCAGTTTTGTTAGTTTTGTTCATCAGGTATATTATACAATTATTCAGCGTGCTTGTTTTCTACACCAGTTTGTTTAATACGTCCGGCCGAAATCTCTCTGCTGAGGTAATGCTGCCGCACCGGGCATGTCTATGCGCGGCTTCGCTGCCAGCGCTTTCCTGCCCGCCTCTATTCCGCGCCGCAGTGCGACATAGACAGGATCGTTTATGTCTTTGAACAGCGGTGACTCCCTGCCATTCCGTTTGCCTGACCTACCGGCCCCGCCGGCCGCCTTCGCCAGGTGCGCGTTCAAGACCAGGCTGCTGGCCGGATTCGTCAGATTAATCCAGGTGTCCCGCGGGACAGTGTGGCAGCCCGCGCAATTGGGCGTGTATGCGGCACTGAACTCAGTGTACCAGGCCTCCGGTTCTATCCGCCCGTTTGTATAGCTGTTCCATGTATCCCGGCCACCCTGTGTATGCGGCCGGCTCATGTCCCAGGTGCCGTAATAGGGAACATTGGCATCAATCCAGGTATAGATCCTTTTCCGGCTTTCCGGGTCAATATTCACCTTCTGATGCCCGTCTTCAATCAGTTTTGTCAACCGGCTGATCCAGGACCCGCTTTGCAATGGCGGAAAATTGCCGGTCGGGCCGTCATGGATATAATAATATTCCACGAGCCTCCGTTCTATCAGGCTCATATAACTCATACTGAAAAACCGGGATTTGTCTCCCGTTAAATCCATCTTCGCAGCCGGAGTCCGGCCGCTGTGGCACCGTACACAATACATATCCAGTACCGGCTGCACCAATGATGGATACTCGATGCTCCCGGCTCCCCAGGCCGGCGGGGTAATCCCGTCAGGCTTCCGGCTGAGCCGCGTCATTGATCCTTTGGCTACCACCGGCGCGCTGAAACGGGATTCATGGCAGCCTATACAACTCTGGATTTCCTGGTCGGTGATTTGCGTGATCGTTCCCATCCGGCGAATCTCTTTTCCCTCCGCATCTAACGCCTGGAAATACAGTTCTACTCCGGCCGGCGCCTTGAAATATACCGTGCCGTCAGGTGACACCGGTACCGTCCCGTAACAGTACTTGACGTAATAAGTGCCGTAGCCGATTATCGGATAATGGTCATGATAACGCGGACCTTCCGTATTATACTTTTTCGGTAGTTGCGACATAATCCGCAGGGCTTTCACCTGGCCGTTGGTCACTCCTTTGTCAAGTAATCCATGATACACATTCTGAACAAAGAAGGTGCCTTCACCCTCCGGTTCAGGCAGTTCACCGGCAATGATAGCCGGACGCGGCCGGCGCATTAACGGCAGAGGATTGAAACAGGATGTGTCTCCGGCATCATACAACAGCGCTTTATTGCCGAAATCGTCCAGCAAAAACAGCCGGAATCGCTGAGGCCCACCTTCTATCGGTCCACCGTATGATACCAGATACAGGTCTTCCGCAACCGGCCAGGGATCGCAATAAGCCCAGTGATACCGAGCGTCACCCGGTCCCCAGTTGCGATCGCGCCAGTTAGAGCCGATCGTTGGCGTATAGGGCACTTCCGGTGTCAGGTTGATCATGCTTTCCGGATTTTCCAATCCGCGGCTGCGGTCGATCAAGCCGATCGCGCCAATCCCGACCCCATGATGAGCCGCCAGTGTGCACACCACCTTCCTGGTTCCAGGCACCTGACGGGCATAATAGATCGAATTGGGTATTGTCAGAGTATTGCCGTAAAACAACTGCAGCCGGCTGCCATCCGGGTTTAAAGTCCATAACCCCTGTACACTGAATATATTCTTGTCCTGGTATTCCCAGCGTGTAAAGAGAACCGAGCCGTCATCCATGACATACGGAGTCGTATCGCACAACGTGTTATATTCCAGACGCTGCAATCCTGATCCGTCCGGATTGACCGTATACAGTGCCGCAGCCAGAAAATCCTGGCACAGAGAAAACGAGGCTACCCGGGTGGAAGTGAAGGCTATGCGGCCGTCCGGCAGATACACCGGACTGGCGTCATGCCAGCGGCCCGTTGTTACCTGGTGCAACCCCGAACCATCAATGTTCATTTCCCAGATATGGAAAGAATCATTGGCGTTATGCGTATTTTCCCGATATGAAAACACCAGCCGCTTCGCGTCGTACGAAAGACTCATGTCGAATATAAATCCGTCCGGATCGGTAAATATTTCCCGCGGTTCTTTTTCCGGCAAAGCAGGATCATACACACACACACTGAATCCCGCGTCCGTCCGGCGCCCCAGCATCGTGGCGTTCGTGCCGTTTTTGCCATAGCCACGGCGCTTGATAAACACGACCGCCGGGCAGCGGGTAAGCATCGATTTGCGTATGTTCCGGCAGAATAATTCGTACAGGTTCAGCCGGTCTGAATTGCCGGAAATCGCCGGCGCTTTTGTCAGAACGCGTTCAACCGCCATACGCGCTTTGGGATATACCGATTGGAATGCCAGATATGAAAGCTGTTTGGCTATGAGTTTTCTTTCTAACGTTTCAGATTGCTCTGGATCAAACCAGTCTAAATATGATTCTCCCGGCAGGTCGGTTTCCATATATTGGGTCAGGTCAGGAAAATCATCGCGCAAATTCTGCCATACCTGCTGGCGTACCACCTGCCGCGTAAGGTCGCCTGCTACCGGATGCAGAGAAAAATATATCCTGGCCGGATTGGTTTCATCGTCAGTTTCAATCAGGAAATAGTTCGTGCCTTGCCACAAAGCAAGCCGGATGGTTTCCTGGTTCGGTTCACAGGTCCGCGGTTCAGTGTGCCTTATCAATTCTTTTCCGTTCAGCCATACATTCATGCTGTTTTCACTGCCCAGGTATGCATTCAGCTCAACTGCCTTTTCAGCGATAATTGTCCGGAAAAAATACATCACACCTCCCGGTACTACCCGGTGATGATGAGTGAATACCGTCCCGTCAAACCATTTCATCCCCGGATGCGCCCAGCGCCAGTCGACAAACATAGTCTTATAACGATAGCGCCGGTGCAGGTCTATGCCGCGCGCAATACCTGCCGGATCGGGCAACGCGGCCGATGCCAGGAATTCCTGCGTTTCTTCCGACGGCCGGCAATCAGAAAAAAACCATTTTCCGGGCGTTACACCCGCCAGACCCGTTTTAGTTTCATACTGCCGCAGCTTGCGGTCAAATACAGCTAGTTTGTCCCGCGTGGCCAGCAATGTCTGTGAGAACGAGGGCTGCTTGCTGTATATCGTCGAGTATACCGACTCCTGCTCTTCAGCCGCTATACGAAATCCCGCCAGAGCAATAATTATCAAACCTGTGTATCGCATCTAAAAATAATGTTCCCGTAAAAAAATGACCGGTATCCTCACCGGCCCTTATAATTATAAAAACTATCAGTCCTGAATAAAAATCCCGATCCTGTCCATTAAATCCATACCGGTAATTCCGCGCATTCCGTCGTATCACCACAACGCCTTCACCAGTAACCCTTTGTACCAGATCGGTGTGCCGTGGTACTGCAATCCGATATACCCTTCGCGCGGCATATCTTTGTATGCCGTGTTGAATTTGTTCGGCGTGCCGTCCGGATTCTTGTGCGCTTCGGTCCACTGGTCTAAGTCAGCGTTGATAACCTGTTCGCCATTCAAAATCACATATATCCTGTTATCATTCGCGATGATAGTATACCGGTTCCATTCCCCCGTTTTCTTCTGCATCTGCTCCACGGGCGCCAACACATCGTACAACGCTCCGGACCTGTGCTTCGGATTGTCATTCGGCTGATCAAGTATCTGAATTTCCATTCCCGTGTGCAGCC
>CAZCLS010000299.1:3303-5690 GCA_964499565.1 uncultured bacterium | reverse complement strand
CCGGATACAGTCGCATTTTTAATAAATATTGACAAAAAGCAGTAAAAAAGCATATAATAATTACATATAGTATAACTAAATGTAAAAAAACAATGCAAATAGTTAAAAGAGAATTTTGGTTACAGCGAATTTATGATGCCTGGAATCGTGTGCCTATTGTCTGGTTAACAGGGGTACGTCGCGCGGGGAAAACAACGATTGCCAAACAGATTGAATCGAGTCATTATCTCAATTGTGATCTTCCCAGTGTTCAACGTATTCTTGAAGAACCGGAACGCCTGTTGCGTTCCATTTCCGCGTCAACGATAATTTTTGATGAGATTCATCAGTTGGACAATCCCAGCCAGATACTGAAAATATGTGCTGACGAATACGCGCATATAAAAGTACTGGCAACCGGATCATCCACACTTGCGGCAACAAAGAAATTTCGCGATTCACTGACGGGCCGTAAGAGGCATATTCAGCTTCTTCCGGTTTTATACACTGAATCTGATTTGTTCGCCACACAAGACATTCGCAAACGAATTTTCAGAGGGGGGCTACCGGAGACGCTGCTGACGGAAAAAACAGACAATGAATTTTATGCTGAATGGCTCGATTCGTATTATGCGCGTGATATACAGGAATTATTTCGCGTAGGGCAGCGCCGCGGATTTCTCACATTGCTGGAATTGCTCATGCGAAACAGTGGCGGACAGCTTGAAGTATCATCACTGGCAAAGCTGACAGGACTCAGCCGCCCCACAACAAATCAATATATAGATATTTTGCATATAACACATGCAATTACTCTTCTGCGGCCATTTCATGGCGGTTCCCGGCAGGAACTTGTAAGGCAGAATAAAGTATACGCATTCGATACGGGATTTATACGATTTGCGCGCGGGTGGAATGAAGTAAGGCCCGAAGATTGCGGGAAATTATGGGAAAACATGGTGCTTGACATACTTAAGGTTTGTTATCAATCACGTGATATATTTTATTGGCGCGACAAGCAGGGACATGAAATTGATTTTGTCATACGTAAAACAGATCAGTGTATTGATTGTTTAGAATGCAAATGGCAGGCGGATCACTTTGAGGCCCGGAACCTGGCGATTTTCAGAAATGTATATCCGCAGGGATCAAATTTCGTTATTTCCCCGCAAATCGAGGATGTTTACTCACGCGGCTATGGTAAATACGAAGTGTGTTTCTGTAATCCCGACCAGTTTATGACACTATGCAACACATAATCGGCCAATGATAGCAACCCCAAAATACAGCGATACAACCCATCAGATGAATTACCAGTACAGCTATGGCTGTGACGGGATCGGGAACAAGGCCACTACTGCAGGTGAAATCCGGGGTGAGTTAGTGTTTGAGTGCCTGACGGGTCCCCTGGATGTGGGCGGCGCAATGACTGCCCGGGAAACCAGGGAGGCGTGGCGGGGCATGGGTGGAGTAGTGGCCGGGGAAGCGCTGCTGGCAGGCTTGTTATTCATAATGGCCAACCACTATGCGAAGGCAGAGAGCTGAGGGCAGAGAGCAGAGAACTGCGGTGTGAGTAGGAAGAGATTATGGGCTGAGCACTTCTGTAGCCGGACTCGCTGAGTCCGGTCCGAGTGCAGATTGCAGCAGAGATAAAGGATGAGTTACTGATTTGCCTCTGTAGCCGGCTCGCTGAGTCCGGTCGGGGGTAATCCGTCAAACGCTGAACAGGACGGCTCCGGGAACTCCAATCCGACTGATCGGACTGATCCGACCGATCGGTCCGGTGAGTACCGATCCGGGCTGAAGATTGACATTAACATTATAAAAAGAAGGCCGGTGATACACCGGCCTTCTGCTTGACATGTTTTCCGTGAATTCCGTGGGCTCTGTTATTTCTTTTCCACTACATGTACCGTTATATCCACCGGTTCGCTGAGTCTCAGACCGTCTACGACACATAATGTATATTTCAGTGTCTGGGGTGAGTCTGGCGCGGTTACTTCACATATTTTACCTTCCTGAAAATCAGGTCGGGCGCGGCCTTCACGCAGTTTCCACCAGTAGATTAAAGGTTGGCCTTCCGGATCCGAGCTTTCGGAAGCATCAAGCGTGAACGTTTCTCCGCAGGGGACGGTGATATTTGTTTTTGCCGGAACAGCTACCGGTTTGAGATTTTGCTTTCTGATCGCCTCGGGAATTTCGGAGTGAACAACCTCTGTTGTTCCGGGAGAGGCTTTGAGCGAAGTCCGGATTACATAGGTTCCGTTCCAGTCATGACCGTTAAACAATTCAACATTGAATTCAGTCAACGGCAGCCAATGGAATTCGGTTGTGCCGTCTTTGACAATTTTCACCAGCAGCATGCCCTCAACTTCCCACACATTGGGAGTGAACGCGAATTCCTGGGG
>CAZCLS010000299.1:1237-3203 GCA_964499565.1 uncultured bacterium | reverse complement strand
CCAGCAGCATGCCCTCAACTTCCCACACATTGGGAGTGAACGCGAATTCCTGGGGTAGGTCGTATTCATCTTTTACTTCGGCAAAGGGATTCCAAAAGGGATGAGCCCCTTCAACTTTGTCAGTACCCGGAGAATCCCAGTCGCTGTCAGTCTTTTCGGGGAACTGGAACCGGCCGCCTTTGTCTGTTGTGCCGGTATATTTCGGCCGGTCAGCAAAAAATTTGGTGCCGGCATCTAGGAGCGGAGTCTGGGTGACATGATACACATACACTGCAGCGCCGGTCAAAACTTCGTCATTAACATCATACAGCATCAGGTTGTGTTCGCCCACGGGAATGAGTTTACCCTGGGTACCCCAGAAGCGCGGGCCGCGATAGCCGGCGAAGTATTGAATCTGACCCGCATGGGCTGGATGAAGCCAGAAATGACAACCATTCATGAGAGAATCATACCCGACGCCGCAAGTCACATTGTTGGCGGACGACAGCATCAGCGTATAAGGGTTAATAGATGGTAAGAGTTCGGTACCGGCATATAACGCTCCGTTTTCATCTCTCAGGAGAACATTCTCTTTATGTACGGGATAGCCGTACAGGTCCGGCAATGCCAGGCAGGTATGCCCGAGTTCATGAATAATCGCGGAATCGAGCGCCATTAGATTTACCGGTTCGCGCACCGGGAAACCGCCATCATACCAGTCGGATTCTTTTTCATAAACTTCTTCATGGAGCGGTTTATCACCCATTTCATAAAATTTGTCTATGCGGTAAGCATCACGAATGCCAACCGGACTGGTGCAGGGATAGACCGTTTCGCGCAGCATCAGGTCCACGCGCAGCTTTTCGGCTTCGACCCAGTCGATCATGCTGAATGAGCCGATATGGTTGATTTCGCGGTTAGTATATTTTTTGTCAATATCCGTTTTATCGGCGCCAAACTTGAGCGGCCGGGCGGTATTCAATTCGCAGACAGCATTATTGGCTTCACAAATTTCTGAGATAGCGTTATCAGGGTCAACGGAAACCCGAACCCAGACAGGATTTTTGGGCCAGCGCCAGACGAAAGAGACCGTTTTTTCCTCGCGCGGCGCCAAACCGCCGGGAATGCTCAGATGCTTTACTAATTTAGCCTTTTCATCCGGGTCACAGATGAAATTATCGTTCTTTTCCGGAACCAGTTCAAACAGGATGGGGATAGAGCCTTTCAGCGGTTGATACCCGTAATTGGCCACATGGACTACCGACGTTACCATATCGCCCGGTGCGGGCATGTTTTTAGTTTCCTGCCAGCGGTAGCGTGGCAGGCGTTCAACATAGAGCAAATCAAGATCCGGCTGGTCAACCGATATGACTTCAATCGGATATTCAGCCTTCATTCCGTTGAATTCCGCCTGCAGGACACAGCGTCCCAACGATTTCCCCGTTACTAATCCGTCCTTATCGACCGTCGCGATCGATTCATCCGAAGAATGCCAGGTGATAAACGGTTTGGCGTCAAAATCAGCCCAGGGACCATAGCGAGCGATATTAGCGGTAACGGGAATAAACTGGTCGCCTGATTTTGCTTTCAAGCCGAACTGCTTAGTATAGCCGTTAACAACCCTTAAATCCGAGTGAACGCGGGTGGAAAACGGGGTGATCTCAATTGCGCTAAAAGGGGCAGTCAGGAAAAAATCCCGGTATACCTGTTTTATCTGGCCTGCTCCATCAAACGAACTGCGGAACAGTAGTTCATCGATAACAGCTTTAGAATTTCGATCGCCAATAAAAACTTGGGGAGAATCCATAGACTCGGGATTCATAAACGTGTTGCCCGAGGCAATCGGACCATCGACCGCCACATGGTCAATCCACAGAGGCAAGCCGATCGGTGTTGCCTCGTTAGAAAACCAGGAAACCGCTATGTGATGCCATTCGCCGGCTTTCCAGTTGGAGACATCGGCGCGGGAGGCGGTTGTTTTTTCGGG
>CAZCLS010000299.1:0-1137 GCA_964499565.1 uncultured bacterium | reverse complement strand
TACGCATAGTGTATACTAGTAATCAGTTATGAATATATCTTGGAAACAAAATGCTCACGTTGCAATAGTCCGCGCGGTGAAGGCGGAGTATCCTAACCAGCCTCCCTTTCATCCGCCTGACCGGTATCCGGAGTTGACGAATCTACCGGAGTTCAGTCCGGACGCGACGAACGTAGTGTATCCGGCAATGCGTGAACTGCTGGTGCATCTTTCCGGCATTCAACCCGGTCCGGGCTGGAATCCCCTGGCTGGGCTGATACAGCCGGGTGACACGGTTGTTCTCAAACCCAATTTTATCAAGGAACAGCATGAAACCAGGCCGAATGAGTGGGAACAGGTTATTACGCATGGTTCGGTAATCAGGGCGGTCTGCGATTATGTGCTTTTAGCCCTGAACGGAAAAGGGAAAGTAATAATCTGTGACGCGCCTCAAACCGATTCATCATTCACGAAAATCTGCCGGGTATCGGGTACTCAAGCGGTCGTGGACTGGTACCGGGAATGGGCGCCGGTGCCGGTGACGTTAGTGGATTTGCGCAAAGAGGAGTGGGAAGCCCGGGATGATGTAATTGTCAGACGCACAACCCTGAAGGGTGATCCGGAAGGGTATGTGGCAGTGAACCTGGGAAGCGCCAGTGAATTCTATACTATCACTCCGGCTCATGGATTTTATGGAGCGGATTACGAAACGGGGATAACCGCGCAGCATCATCATGATGATGTTCATGAATACCTGTTGTCCGGAACGGTCATGAAAGCGGATGTGGTCATAAACCTGCCCAAATTGAAGACGCACAAGAAAACGGGAATTACGTGTTCGGTAAAAAACCTGGTAGGCATAAACGGCGACAAGAACTGGCTGCCGCATTATATGCTGGGAAGTCCGGAGAGCGGGGGAGACCAGTTTCCGCGCGGAACGGTAAAATCGACGACGGAACGGGTATTGATGACCTGGTTCAAGAAAAAGCTGTATTACGCGCCGGTATGGCTCAACCATCTTTTCCGTCCGCTAAAAAAGCTGGGCATGCTGGTGTTCGGAAGCACCCACAGGATTGTCAGAAGCGGCAACTGGCACGGCAACGACACGACTTGGCGCATGGCGACCGATCTGAACAAATGTTTTTTCTATTGGAAGGA
>CAZCLS010000298.1:0-5691 GCA_964499565.1 uncultured bacterium | reverse complement strand
GTTGCGGGGCGGGGGGCAGGTTCATCCACGATGCGAAGGTCAGTCAGAGACGTAAGCATAAGGGTGGGGTTGGCGTAGGCTAAAGGACCGAGTTTATGATAGAGCCAGCGCAGGTGATCTCTTGCGGTAATAATAGCGCCGCAGACATCACAGAGCACTAACTCTTTTTCGACTGACATCTGCTGATCAGCCCGTGAATCCGAGACCATGTTGTATTCGGTTTCGAGTTGAATACCTTCATCGGTTATACAGCTCCGCTGGCATGTCTGACAGAAAATGCAGTGGTCATACAGAACGGTAAGTTTGCGCACGGGGGGAGAAGAATCGGTACAATCATCCATAGTAATGGCGCGCGCCGGGCATGTTTGGAAGCAGGCGCCGCAACCGACACACTTGTCTTCATGATAGGTAGGGCGGCCACGATAGCCCGCAGGAGCGGGAGAAGGCTGTGCGGGAAACTTTGAGGTGCAAGGCCCGCTCAGGAGGGCTTTAACCGCCTCGATAACTTCTCGTAATTTTGGTAATTTCATTGCCAGGTTACAGGTAGCATACCATTTAAGATACTCAACAGGAAACCAGATCCAGGAGAGCATCTAATCATTTTCATCTAAAACGGGGTCCTGACCTTCCTGATCCTGTTCATAGCGGTCGATTTGCGCATCTTTCCACAGGGGAATACCACTGCGATGCGCGGCCCGTGCGATAGCATGGGCCGCGGTAGGAGAAGTCAGGAGCACAAAAATTATACAGACAAAGGCTTTAAGACCGCTTAAGGACAAGCCGAAACTCACGCAGACGCCAGCCAGAATAAAGCAGGTACCGATCGTGACGCATTTGGTGGCGGCCTGCAATCTATTATAGACGTTAGGCATACGGATTAAACCGATGCAGCCGACCAGCTCGAACAGCATACCGATAGAGATCAGAATAATGGTAATGATATCATTCATCGAACGCCTTACCTTCGAGATATTTTGCCAGGGCAATGGTACCGATAAAGGAGAGCAGAGCCCAGGAGATGGCAATATTCATATAGAAATCGCGGCCGCCGAGAGGGAACTGCAATTTACCGCGCAGGACGACCACACAGCAGAAGCCGACGATGATGGTACCGAGCATTTCAATAGCGACAATTCTGTCGGCGGCAGTCGGGCCCAGGACGATACGATACAGGCACAGGAAGATGCACACGGTCAGAACAATCAGCAATAATGACGTAGAGATATCCATACTCAATCACAGATTCGCGTTAGATATTTTTCGAAGCGGCCGATAATACATTCGGTAGCGTGCTGGACGTCGCGGGCACGCACATCGATCCAATGGACATAGAGGTAGCCATCATCGGATACATCGATCGTAAGGGTGCCGGGAGTAAGGGTAATGCAATTAGCCAGGAAGGTACGCCCAATATCGCTGGTCAATCTGGTTTTAACCTTAACGATGCCGGGATGGATAGGCAGCGCGGGATGGAGGACCAGATAGGCCACATGGATATTGGCTTTGACACATTCCCAGATAAAGATCGGCACAAAAACAAGAAACCACAGATAGCGTGAAGGGTGGAAGGCCTTATGGGGATTGCGGGTAAACTCATGAAAAACCAGAGCGGTGAGAGCTGCCGCAAAAAGACCGGCGATAATACTCTGAATATCGACGGTGCCGTTTTCGAATGAGAACGGCCAGGACAAGGCGATCCACATGATAAACGAAAGAATAAAGAGAGTTATACGAGCCATTTAGAAATCCTCCAGGTAGGCCGCGTAACCGGTTTTTTGGAGTACGGCATCAACCGCGGGTTTTAGGACGGTATCTCCGACGGCGGGAAAGACGAGGGCACTCATGGCGATGCAGAGCACGGCCATGAAAATAAGCACGGCCTGCATCAGAAAAGGCACATCGCGCAACGACTGCCAGGCGGGGCGCAAACGGCCGAAGAAGGCATATCTCTGAACTTTCATGAACGAGGCGATCGTCATAATGCTGACAATAACAGCCGTGGCGGCATAGCCATAGCGATGGGCTTCGACACAGGCCCAGATAATAATGACTTTGCTGAAGAAGCTGTTAAAAGGAGGAATGCCGCTGATGGCGAAGGAGCCGACCAGGGTCGTGTTAGCGGTAACGGGCATCACCTGGCGCAGTCCGCCCATATCTTTCAGCTGGCGGGTGCCAGTGCGGTATTCAACCGCTCCGGCGCCGAGAAAGAGCAGGGATTTGAAAGCGGCATGATTGATAAGATGGAACAAGCCGCCAAAGATGCCGAGAGGAGTACCGAGGCTGATGCCGAGAATGACATAGCCGATCTGGCTGATGCTGTGATAAGCCAGAAGGCGTTTCAAATCCCACTGACCAATGGCCATGAACACGCCGACAACCATAGACAAACCTCCCATCGCCATGAGCACATGCCGGGTAGCGGGATGTTCGGGAAAGACATTCATAGTTACGCGGATAAGAACGTAGACGCCGGTGGCTTTGATAAAGACGCCGGAGAGCATAGCAGAGATAGGAGTCGGCGCGGAAGGATGCGCATCGGGAAGCCAGGCATGCATCGGCACTAAAGCGGCTTTCAAACCGAAGCCGATCAGGAAAAGAGCTAAGGCGATAAGCGCGCAATTATTGAGGGGCAGGGGAGTAAGGATAGAGAAGTGGGCCATATTGAGTGTGCCGCTGACGCCATAGACAAAGGCGATACCGAGCAGAACAAACAGGGCGCCGAGATTACCGAGCGTAAGGTATTTGAACGTAGCTTCGAGTTCCTCATGCCGGCAGCCATAACCGACGAGGGCATAGGAGGAGATTGACGCGATTTCCAGGAAGACGAACAGGTTGAAGAAGTCGCCGGAAAGGACGACACCGTTCATGCCGGCCACCATAAGCAGGAAGAGGCTGTAGAATTTAGATTTCCAGGTAAACTGCTCCATATAGGGAATGGAGTATATCGCTGAGGCGGCGGTAATAACGGCGATTGTAAGGAGCATAAGAGCAGCCAGCCCATCGAGAACGAGGCTGATACCGACGGGCGCATGCCAGTTGCCGACTGAATAAATTGCGCGCAGGGGATTTGCTTGCAAGCCGGGAATGAAATACCAGACAACATAGATTGACGCTGCCAGGAGCGTAAGGGAGCAGACCGCGGCGATGATATCGGCGGCAACGCCCAGACGTCGAGGAATTACGGCAATGACAAAAGCGCCGATCAAGGGCACAATAACAAAAAATGGAATGATCCAGATATTCATCCTTTCAACCGCCGGATTTCACTTATATCGAAGGTACCATAGCGCTGATATACTCTGAGACAAATAGCGACCATGAGCGCGGTAACGCCGAGACTGATAACGATAGAGGTAAGCACGAGGGCCTGGGGCAGGGGATCGACCGTGGTGCGGGCGAACTCTTCGGCGGATACGTTAGCCCACACAATGGGAGCGCGCGCATTCATGCGGTAGCCCAGCATAATCAGCAACAGATTAATTGAATTCTCCATGATAATAAAGCCGATCACAATCTTAATCAGATTACGCTTGGTGGCAACAGCATACAAGCCGATCATGAAGAGCAGGAGACATAACGCATACGGCATAGAACTAATCCTCGGTTTTGGCATTATCGAATCTGAGCATAGCCAGCAGGGCATAGACCAGAAAGAGTGATGCGCATACTTTCAAGGCAATAAACAGGTTATTAACCGGAATCGTACCAGCGCTCAAGAGCCGGAACGGTCCGACATGGCATTTGGTGCAGATAGCATTAAGCCAGGAGACAGCTGGAACGGAGAGCCAGTTGGCAAAGAAAACGCCCATGGAGAAAAAGCCGACAACAGCCGTTGCCAGGAAGCCCAGGGCGCCGATACTGTCATACTGTTCAGCGGAATGAAGGCCGAAACGTCTGAGGGCATGATCGCGACCGAAGGCGAGCATGACCAGCACGAAGGCGCAGGTGAGGATTACGCCGCCCGAGAAACCGCCGCCGGGAGACAGGTGGCCATACGAGACGATATACAAGCCGAACAGAAATATAAACGATTTCACCAGGCGGGTAATCGTCTTGACAACGACAGACATACCCGGCTGAGAGGAAGAAGGAATGGGCATAGACATTTTCATATTACAAATCAGGTTCATCAACAGCTTTACGGGGCTTGCGCCGCAGGAGGGCGACAGCGCCGACTACTGACGCGAATAAGATAGTAGCTTCGCCCAGGGTGTCATAGCCACGGAAATCGAGAATAACGGCTGCAACCACATTCGCCGCGCCGGTTTTTTCAAGACCGGATTCAAGGTACGTCCGGGAAGGGGCGGAGGGCACCCGGGAAAAGACGGGATTGCCAAAGTCGCCGAACAGGCTGACCACTTGTAATGTAAACATGAACAGGATGATAATAATAGCGAGGGACAGCATTCGGCTGAATAATTTATGTTCTTCCGGTTCCTCGGTTTTGTCAACGCTGATGGTAGCGCGGATTAAGATAACGAGGCACATGACTTCGACCACCATCTGGGTAATAGCGATATCCGGCGCTTTGAGGAAGAGGAACAGGATAGTGAAGCCGATATCGATGGTACCGAGGCAGATGACCGCAGAAAGCAGATTAGGGGTTTCAATGGCGATCAGGGCGCCGATGATGATAAAGACGAGTAGAATAATTGTGAGCGTAGCAATAGTCATAGTATCACTGAAAGAAAAGCCAGATAACGATAGCGAGGCCGACAATACACCAGGTGACATAGATATTGAGGTAACCCTGGTGGCCGGCGCGCAGCATACCGGTTATATAATTTGTCAAACGAATACCCAGTTCATACACATCGAACCATTTTTGATTAGCGAGGCGGTAGACCGTTTTCAGAAATGGCAGGTCGGCGATAGTCTGATAGAAGTCGGTACCGCTGAGTTTCATGGAATCGGTGAAAACCTGCCCGCCGATATGGGGCGGGTCGCGCCGCAGTTTCAGTTTGCTGAGGGCATAGAGAGCCAGGCCGGCAAGCAGAGAGATAACCAGCAGAAAAGTAACAATAACCGGACGCAGATAATAGAAAGGAACCAGTGAAACATTCATAGCCGGGATAAGCAAGCCCTTGATCGGAATGGACCAGGCGAAGACGCCGAAGAGGATACAGCCGATCGCCAGCAGGAGCATGGGAATACGCATAGCGAGACCGGACTCTTTGACCGTGGAATAATCGCGGGCGGGATTGGCCAGAAAGACTGCATGCAGCACTTTAATAAAGCTGGCCAGAGTAAGGGCGCTGCCGAACATAGCAGCGGTGAGCCAAACGATCCAGAGGAAGCCGCCGGGACCAAGTTCAATCGTGCCCTGGTAAATCAGCCATTTGGACATAAAACCGTTTAAGGGCGGGACGCCCGAGATAGCCAGCGCGCCGACAGTCATGCAAGCGAACGTAACGGGCATAGCGCGGCCGAGTCCGCCCAATTCATCGAGATTAGTTGTTCCGGTCCGGGATTCGACCGAGCCGGCACCGAGGAAAAGCAGACTTTTATACATTATATGGTTAACCATATGGAACACACCGCCAAGGATGCCGACAGGAGTAAGCGTGGCGATACCCAGCACCATATACCCCACCTGAGACACGGCGTGATAACCGAGCAGACGTTTCAAGTCATGTTGAATAAGGGCCATAAACACTGCGGTAACAATGGTAAGGGCGCCGATCGCGAGCA
>CAZCLS010000297.1:0-5706 GCA_964499565.1 uncultured bacterium | reverse complement strand
TACTCCAGTCCGGCCTCATCCGTCAAAAGCCGGACAGGCCGAGACCGGCTACAGAGCTCTCTCTACTCCAGTACTCCATATGGGCGGACACATGGAGCCGCCCCTACACACTACTCCACTATCAGTACCGTACGGTCGCGGAATCAGCCGGGAAAAAGCGGCGGTATTTCTTCAGGAGCGGTCGAATGATTTCGGCGATATACTCTTCGGTCTGCTGCGGAGCGCGTCCGGCGAAACGCAGCGGGTCGAGTTCGCTCATGATATCGTCGCGCGAGAGGCCGATCGCAGGATCGGCAGCCATGCGTTCCAACAGGTCGTTTGGCCGGCCCGCGCGGATATTTTTGACGGTTTCCATGGCATGCGTACGGATGCGTTCATGCACATCCTGACGGCTGCGGCCGCGGGAGACGGCTAACATGATCACCGCTTCGGTCGCTAAGAACGGAAGATTTTCATCCAGGCGTTTGCGGATGACCTTTGGATAAACAACCAGGCCCGAGGCGACATTATTGACAAGTGTCAGAATTGCATCGGCCGCCAGGAACGATTCAGGAATGGAAATCCGTCGATTGGCTGAATCATCCAGGGTTCGCTCCAGGAACTGAGCCGCGGCGGTCATCTGGGGCGAGGTAGCAAGGGAGAGGATCAGCCGGGCTAACGAATCAGCGCGCTCGCAGCGCATGGGATTGCGTTTATAGGCCATCGCGGACGAACCGATCTGTTTATTCCCGAAGGGTTCTTCGATTTCTCCGATACTCTGAAGGTAGCGGATATCGTTGGTCATTTTACTGACTGAGAGAGCGACGCCAACGAGGCAATGCAGGATATCGGCATCAACTTTACGGGGATAGGTTTGCCCGCAAACGGGATAGCGCTGAGAAAAGCCGCATTTTTTAGCGACCAGTACATCCAGTTTTTTTACTTTGGCATGATCGCCCTTGAACAATTCGAGGAAACTGGCCTGGGTGCCGGTCGTACCTTTCACGCCCCGGAATTTAAGTTGAGAGAGCATGAACTGAATATTTTCATAATCAAGCTGAAAGTCCTGAAGCCAGAGACTGGCGCGTTTGCCGACGGTCGTGATCTGGGCCGGCTGCAGATGGGTAAAGCCGAGAGTGGGAAGAGCGCGGCGCGCGTAGGCGAAGCGAGCAAGGCTGCGCATGACATCGACAACGCGGTCGCTGACCAGGCGCAGGGCATCACGGTAGATCATAAGGTCGGCATTATCGGTGACGAAGCAGCTGGTAGCGCCGAGATGGATGATCCCGGCGGCGCGGGTTGCTTTGCGTCCATACGCAAGGACATGGGCCATAACATCATGGCGGACTTCTTTTTCGATAGACTCGACTTGATCGAAATCGATACTATCGGCATATTTTTTCAGTTCTTTGATCTGGGCTGCTGAGACAGGCAGACCGAGTTCACGCTGGGCTTCGGCGAGAGCGATCCAGAGCTTACGCCAGGCGAGGCAGCGAGTCCGGGAAGAAAAGAGGGCAGTCATGCGCGCGCTGGCGTAACGGGAAGGCAAAGGATTAGAGTATTCTGACGTGCTCATGCGGTAATACTTGGGGATTAAAAAATGACGGAATAATCAGCGCTTAATATCGCTCCAGGGGGTGGAGGAACCCTGGCCTTTTTCCTCACGCACACGGGGATTCTGGTCCCAGTCGGTATCATATTCTTTCACCAGGCCGGAAGGGCGATAGACTTCGATGCCGGAATTTTCACGGCGTTGATTCCAGACTTCCTGTTCAGCCATTTCGGGCGACAAGCGCGGTTTCATTTTTTCTTCAAGGTCTTTAACGGTATCTTCATGTTTCTGTTCGACCAGGCGGACATCGGCTTGAATTTCCTTATTCTGGCGCGCGAGATTCAACTGGTTTTTCCGGGCTTCAATCAGGGCGATAGTAGCATTATCACTGCTCAAGTCGGTCATAATAGAATAAAAGTACATGGTATTATCAATATAGTACTGGGCATCTGGATTATCGTCTTCGATGGCGTTCATCGCGTTGTCAAACCAGCGATCGCCTTTATTCTGAATCGAGGCTATGAACGAAGCGCGGACAGCGGGATCGGTCTGGGCGGCGATGTACATTTCTACCTGTTTGCCGGAATCGTCTTCATCGATCAGGCGGTCAAAGGAAGTTTGCTGTTCGGGTGAAAGCGGCGCAACAATCTGGCGGGAAGGGCTCAGGGCGTTAATAGCGCTGATAACATCTTCGTTCGTCAAGCCGGCTTTAGCAAGGTCGCGGTCCTTGCGCCGGTCGCGTTTTTCGGATATGCGCTGATCGGCTTCCACGGCCGTAATCGTTTTACGGGATTGTTTCAATGTCTGCGAAATATCGCGCAGATCATCTTCAAGTTGATTTATGCGGACATCGGTATAGGCGAACATCTGGCTGGTAACGGCTGCAATGGTTGCTACCGGCGGTTCGTTAGACGGCGGCGATAGCGCGGGTTTCTGCAGGGCATAGAAGAGGGTAATGATAACCAGCAGGAAGTTCACGCAGCACAGGCCGGCAATAACAGGCAGCCAGGGAAAAGCAGCTTTAGCGGAAGGTTGAACCAGACCGAGTTCTTTTTGCAGATCAAATTGCATGGGCACTCCTTATTTTGATATAACAGTATATCACTTTTCAGAGCGTTCCACAAGTATGCGTTCGCGGGCAAGCAGGGAGGGCAGAGCACTGAGCCCGTCATCCTGTTTCGCGGACGGAAAGGAAGAATCGGAGCCGCTTTTGTCGTTATCGGGCAGATCGCCATCGGTGTCATAGATGTCCTGATCGGGCTGACCCGGTTGCCGGAATTCAGAAGATGGGAAGGAAGAATCGGCGCCGTCGGTATCGTTATCGGGCAGATCGCCATCCAAATCATAGATGCTTTCCTCGAACTGTTTAGGCTCTACGAAATCGGACGTATCCAGGATTTCACCTTCATACGGTTCATTCGGTTCGGTAGTCGTGATATCTTTGGGGAACCAGACCGATTTGAGATAGACAGCTTCTTCGTCTTTTTTCTCGCCTCTGAAATAGGTTTCATAATAATTGACATCCTTTTCAAATTCTTTCCAGTCATCGTAGATCGTCAGCTGGGTTTTGGCATAGTTGACATCATCATACAGCTGGCGGCGCCCGCGGTCGTCGACAAAAGCATTGGCACCGCGCATTTTTTCGCGCATTTCGTCCGTCAGGATATCACCTTCATACATATCCATAACGACTTTGGGGGTAATAAACACCAGCAGTTCGGTTTTATTTTTCTGCTGAACGGTAGAGCGGAAGGCGTGTTTGATAATCGGGATATCACCGACCAGGGGGACCTTGGTCACGGAGGTGTTGAAATCATCTTTAATCAAGCCGCCGATCACCAGGGTTTTTCCGTCCTGTACGAGAACTTCATCGGTAACCGAGCGGTTGAGAATAATGGGCGGGGCCTGGGGATCATTGGGATAAGCCGTGCCGCCATTTTCGCGCACCGTCATTTTCACTTCCAGGGCAACTTCGCGGTAGCGGTTGATGCGCGGGGTTACTTCGAGTTCAATATCAATATCGATATAATCGTACGTAAAGTTCTGCGTATCGTTGATAACGCTGTTGCGGGCAATCGGGAACTGCTGGCCGACGCGGATATTTGCTACTTTGTTATTTGACGCCAGCACGCTGGGGGCGGAGAGGACGTTAATATCTTTGACACCTTCAGCGGTCTGCAACGTGAAATAGGGATCGAAATGGCCGTCGTTAGCAAATTTGCCGAATGAATATGACAAGCCATCGACGGTGCCCGGTGTAATTTCTTTACGGGCTTCATCAACAACAGGGCCGAGGGTCGTGTCCAGCACCTGCAGCATGCTGCCGTAATCATCAAAGGTAGTCAGCCGTTTCCAGCCGATGCCGAGGTTGAAGTCTTTGCTTCGGGTAACTTCAACAAGCAGCGCTTCAATGAAGACCTGGGGCGTGCGCTGGTCGAGTTTCTGGATCAGGCGTTTTACCTGGATATAATAACGGGGCGAGGTAATAATGATCAAAGAGTTGGACGGTTCGTCAAACAGCACTTCTACTTTACCGGCAAGGTTATTAAGGCCGGTTGCTTTAAGCGAGGAAGAAGAAGAAGATGTAGATGATCGTGTGGTTGGCTGAGAACGGCGCGAATAATCGGTTTGGCCGTTGTTAGGCGAGCGCGAGCTGCTGCTGCTGGAAGACGCTCGGGAGCCGGTGCTGCGGGATGCGCCGGCTTCAGCGAAAATACTGTTCAATGTTTCCGAGATAACAGCCGCTTCGGCATGCTGGAGGGGATAGATGTGAACGGTGTCATCGTTTTCGGTTGTGGGCACGTCCAGGCGTTCGATAATACGCATGATCAGCGGGAAATTCTGTTCGGCGCTGATAACAATCAAGGCATGCAGACGCGGCTCGGCGATGAAAGAGGCGGTTGTTTTAATCTGGCCCAGCTGCAAGGTCGCGCCGGCATCCGTGACGGCGGGGGTGGTCGGCGGCGGGGTGGCCCGGCCTGTGGGCCTCGCGGACGTGGTTGGCGATGTGCCGGAAGCTGTGGCGTCGCCTTTAATAGTGACCGACTGAACATTAGGTTCTTTCAGGGCGGGGGAATTAAAGATCGAGTCGAGCAAGGTGCGCATTTCGGTTTCATCGGCATATTTCATGGGAATGATACGCACATCAACCTGGCCGCTTTCGACAACTTTATCGATGATATTGATAACTTCCATCAAGCGTTTGATATTGGGGCCGGTATCAATGATGATAACTGCGCCGGTGCGTTCATCAATAATGACTTCCCCGGCGCCTTTGGTCACTAATGGGTCTATGAATTTCTTGACCTGGCTGGCCGAGATGTGTTTCGGGTATAACACCTGGGACCGGATAATATCTTCGGTATTCATGTCGTTGATATTTTCGGGCGGCTGCAGGGTTTCGATCGGTCGGCTTTTTGCATCGCCGGATTTGACAATCTTGGTCAGGTGTTCATATTTGACAATGGTATAGCCGGACATTTCAAGAATGGAATAAATGATCTGCTTGGCTTCAGCGGGAGTAACCGCCTGAGGATTGATGACAGTAATCGTGCTTTTGATATTATTCTCGGGCAGGATGGTCTCACCGGTTATATCGGACAGATACAGCAGGACGCTGCGGATATCGACATCTTCGAAATTCAATCTGAATTTCACAGCGGTATTCGTATCGCCGGCGGCGGAAGCCATGGCCAGGGAATTAGAGGAACGGCCGGCGCGCAGAGAACGATAGGACGCCGCCGATTGATCTTCGGTATCAGCTGCAGTTTCGGCAGCATCGGGCTCGGTAGCGGAAGCATCAGCGGCGCTATTCGTTCCGCTGACGGCGGGGCTGGTTTCGTTGGTAGAGGCAACCGCGCCGGCATCGGCGGGTTGTTCGGCTGTCACGTCAGAAGCGGCAGCCGTTTCGACCAGTTCGCCGGTAACCGACACGCCGTTTTCAGGTGCGGCATAGAGAGCCGGGCAAAAGACAAACAGTTGAGAAAAAACAAACACGGGCAGAAACAGTCTTCCTGTCCACTGATACACTGGGATACATGATGGTTTCCGCACGGTGTGGCTCCTTAAAAATAGGATAAATACATCTGCCAAAAGCACACAAATAAACAATTAAAGCACAATACAACAAAATTATCGGCAAATTATACCATATACAAGAACAAAATGCAAAAAAA
>CAZCLS010000296.1:0-5714 GCA_964499565.1 uncultured bacterium | reverse complement strand
ACCTCACAAATATATACGTAAAAGCGGGTAAAAATTTGCGCACTTTTTTTAAAGGCGGAACAAAAAGGATGTCAGAAGAGGAAGAACGGAAAGAATCAAGACCTGACCCCGCGTCGTTTAACATGCTGCGAGTGAGTGATATGGACTGATTCAAGACCTGACCCCCGGAGGTAACTTACCGGAGGTAACTTAATACGAAAAGAAATGTTCGGATTAGTGTGAAAGGGATTAGAATTCAGCGAAGTCGGTGTCGGGGGTGAAGTATTTACCGGACCATTCCGATTTGGCGATAGGGATCAATTCGCATGTTTTGCGGGCGATTTCATCGGGTTGGCGGAGGGTTCCATTATCGAAGGCAGTTTTAACGCCGGGAACCCAGCGGTGACCGGCTTCAGTGAAGGCCTGCAGTTCGGTCATCGGGGTGCGCACAAGGCCCGGACCCGCTCCGAAAATCATTACCGAGCTTTTCAACATGGATAATTCGAGTGCTGTGATGCGTGTAAGCTCCATTAAGCCGGCTTTGCCGGCGGCATAAGCCGAACCGCCGGGTGGTCGTCCGCCGTTCATGTTGATGATGATGCCACTGTTGCGTTCGCGCATGTGAGGGAGGGTTTCACGCATGCAGAGGAAACAGCCGTACAGGTTGACCATGACATCATGCCACCAGGTTTCAGGATCGGCTTCATGGACACCGGCAATGGAATTGAAGCTGCCGGCATTATTAAACAGGACATCGATTTTACCGAATTCCGCGATTGTTTTTTGAACAAGGTGACGTACCTGGGAGCGTTCGGTAACATCAGTCGGCACAGCGAGAGCGGAACCGCCCGTGGAGGCAATCAGACGAACGGTTTCGTCCAGGTTTTCAGCATTCCGGCCGCAGCAGACGGCCGTGGCGCCATTGCGGGCGAATTCAGAGGCAAGGGCGCGGCCGATGCCGCTACCGGCACCGGTAACAATAACGACAGCTTGGTTCAATTCCATAGTAACTCCTTAAATATATAGTGTAGTTAGTCAGATATATGTTCATGAATAATGGATTCAATTTTTAGTTTCAGGGAATCAAAGTGAGAGCCTTCCCAGAAGATTTTACCGCATTGATCACATTGATAAAACAGGTCGTAGAATTCAACGGTTTTAGATTCCAACTGGTCAATAATTGTTTGTTTATCAACAGCATGAACAAAACCGTTACAGACAGAACAGCGGTGGAATGGTTTGAAAAGTTCGCCGAGATCGAACCGGCGGATAACTTCATGCAGCTGGTGAGCCGGTGAGCGGGACCGGACGCAATAGCCATGAGTGACCACTTTGTGTTTCAGCAGCCCGCGGTCGCAGGTCAGGATGATACGATGGTCGCGGACAGAGATAGCGACAATTTCATGGTCGTCGTAATCGTTACGGTACAGGGAATCAAACCCGAGCATGCGCAGGATTTTGGCAAGTTTACCGAGATGGACGTCGAGAATGAACGCGACATTTCTGAGCGGTTTATCACGTAGTTTGACTATCGGAGAGATATCGATTGATTCGAAGGGAGGATAGACCGCGACGCGGTCACCATCTTGAATAAGGTGGTCAAAGCCGACGGATTCGCCGTTAACAACGATCAGGTCGACTTCGGGATGAGGAATGCCGATCGCTTCGATCGCGTCTTTAACAGAAGGATTACCGTTAAAGTGATAGGGAAAACTGACTTTCTTTTTTTCACGAGGGAGGAAGTCATTCAGTTCTTCGTAAAAGCGGAAGTGGGCGGTATTGTCGAGCATGAGTTATTATACACAATTGTGCGTGGGAGTGTCGAATAGTTGTCAGGGTTCAGGGTTCAGGGGTTAGGCGGGTTTTTAGTCCCAGTTGTTGATATCGTCACCGGAGCCGTTCTGGTTTTTTTGGTTAGGGCCGGAGGACCAGATATCACAGCCGTGGGTATTATGCCGGGGATTAATTATTTCAAAGTGATACGGCTGACCCCAGGGATCGATGAGGGCCTGGTTTCGCTGCCTCATGTAAAAGTATTTTTTTGACGCGGTATAATAAGGACCATTCCAGTTCGTATTTTGTACAGACATATCATCCAGGGCATCAGGTAAACTTTTAAAGCCGGTAATTTCGTTGGCGACGAGACGGAATCGTTAGTGAGGGGGTAATGCCCGACGTCATTTTTATACCTGTCAAGGGCGACCATGAGAGTTTGAACAGTAGTTCGGGCTTTTGCTTTTTTGGCGCTGCGTATGTCATCAGTTTTTAAAAATAATTGGGGAATTATTGAGACAACGAGTAATGTTGCACATATAATAAACAGAATTCTTGCCAGAGAATAAAACAGTTTAAACAGGAAAGAAGCAATTTTATTCAATTGAAATGTCATCATTATTTCCGTTCTCATTTATACGGTTTGGACCGGAAGACCAGACCGACTGTTGATTGTTTGAAAAGTTGAAATTATAGGGAGAGCCCCAGGGATCGAGAAGGGCCTGGTTTCGTTGCCTTATGTAAAAGTCTTTTTTTGGCGCGGAATAATAAGGACCATGCCAGTTCGCATTCTGTACAGACATATCCTCCAGGGCATCAGGTGAACTTTTGAAGCCGGTAATTTCGTTGGCGACGAGATGGGAATCGTTGGTAAGGGGATAATGTCCAATATCATCTTTATAGCGATCGAGAGCGACTTTGAGAGTCTGAACTGTCGTTTTGGCTTTCGCTTCTTTGAAGTTGAGATCGAGAGCGTGCGAGGGATGTAAGGGTAATGAACTTACAAATAAAAACACCATAAAACATAGAAAAATAAATGAAATAATTATAGTTACTATGGCAATGAACTTAATTATCAATGCAGCGATACCATAATCATAAAATTTTCGAGCCAATAATCCTGATACAATTGAAGCGATAAGAAGAGAATAATAGTAAAAAAAGGAAATATCGGTATATTGTGAAAAACGATCAAACAAAAAAAGCAAAATAAAACTGATACAGCAAATGATACTACTGATACAGCAAACGATACTTATGAATGTAAAGAATGAAATTTTAATTATGCCTTTCATGATAACTACGGTGAGGTATTTACATACTGTTTATTCATGAGTATCAGGTTTATGGGCGATAGCCATTATTTCCATTTCGTCGAGTTTAAGGGTTTGGCGTTTCCAGGCGCCGGCGGTACCGCCGTAGAGATGATCGACGACGAAGCCGGCGGTCTGGAGCATGCGGATAAATTCAGGAGGAGTGTAGGTGCGTTCGCGCACCTCTACTTCATGTGTTCCCTCAGGAGTTTCAACGGTTTCGCGGTTAGTGTTGACTAATGTTACAGGATTGAAGGTGCCTGATTCGACATCCTGGTCGGTCGCTTCACGGATACGGCGATACGCGTTCAAGACGGTGGTAATAAAAGTGGCGCCGGGTTTCAGGGCGTTGCAGATATTAGTGAGTATGCGCTGGTCATGGTCAATGGGATCATCAGCAGACCCGACGAGTGAGAGCGAACCCTCGCACAGGCAGACAGCGGCATCAAATTCGTTATCAAACGAAATGGTCTGGGCATCGGATTCGCGCAAATCGATGGCGACGCCGGCAGCGGCGGCGTTTTGAGCGGCTATAGCCAGCATGTTTGGGGAAAGGTCGACGCCGGTAACCTGGAATCCCATGCGGGCGAGAGCGACGGCATGGCGTCCGGTACCGCAGCCGACATCGAGGATCCGGGTGTTGTCGGGAAGATTACATTCTTCGAGAATGAACCGGACTTCTGCTTCAGTATTTTGGGTGAAGCAGTATTCTTCGTATTTTTGGGCAATGGATTCATTGAAAAACTGTTTCCATTCATTCATGGGATACTCTGGAAAAATTATTCTGGTAACAATAAAAGCAGGATAATATCCGTGCCATTCCGTGGTTCCAAATCAAATCACATCACTATCTGATGATCCGCGACAGTTTTTTTGCGGGTGAATATTTTGATCAGGTAATTAGTCGAGCCGGCACCCGGAATCATTCGCGCGCGAAGGAACGTGCCTTTGCCGATATATTCGACCGAACCCTGGGATATAGGTTCATTCCAGGTTTCTTTTTTGACATTTTTGTCATATTGAGTAAATCCTTCTGTATCCAATCCGTTGCTGCGATAAACGATAAACTGTCCGTCTACGGATTCGGCATAGCCGAAATCTGCTAATGGTCGGTTGCCCGACTGGACAATAGTTTTACCCATTTTGTATCCGGCGGCAATCTGGGTCGAACCATTGGGCCGGACAATATACAAACGTGATTTTTCAAATCCGCTGAAAGCCCAGGCGTTTCCGGCGTCAGGCAACGTTCGGTTGCTGAATACTGTCTCACCCTTGCGTGAAATATAGGTCAGAGGTGAATTGCTAGTGAAAGGATAACTACCGGATTCGTACCAGGCCAGTATATTGCCAACAGGATCAGTCTGGATTTGAGTATCGCCAGTAAATGAATAATCCATGTTAAAGCGATTTTGTTCCGAGCCTTTCTTATACCCAACTATTTTCTGAGTGTACGGATCTGCGACAAACCGGAAGGCATACCCCGTTTTAAAATGTAATTCGACGATTCCTTTCTCATACAGTAATTGCCATTTCATGCGCTTTAAGCGTTTGTCGAACGCCTGAATACCCATGGTGGTCTGTCCGTTTAAATAACTGTCAGCTGACACCTGTAAGGCATAGATATATGATCCCTGTATCTTTGCACCTGAAGTATGTGGTACCACGGCTTCACCTGTTTTCATCAGTCCCCGCCGTGTCAGTCGATACAGCAGAAGTTTCTGAGTGACCTGGTTGTAAAGTAACACCTGCTTTCCGTCATAATCAAGCAATAAGTATTGAGCGCCCGCCCCATCCGGATACGCGTTTATGATCACGGCTGTATTCTTGTGATCATAGATATTCAATCCCCGGGGATACATGTTAAACGCTAATCCGGGGTTTACCGGATAGCCGTACCGGTTTGTTGGGCTTGATATCTCTAATACAACTTTAGCAACGGTATACGCGATACTCCCGTCCGGGGCGGGAATAAGGTTCAGGAATACATTGGTTGTAATGGCTAAATTGGTGTTGCCGCTGATGCTGTCGGGATAATAGCGCAGATGAGTTACACCCTTGCTGGCTGACGTGGATCCCATGACTGCAATCTGGTATACCGTGCCGGCTGGCGCTGTTATGCTGGTATATAAAGGGTATCCAGTGGAGACCCGGGTCAAATTCGTAAGAGAGGACCCCCGGTATAACGCTACCAGCGTAGTTACCGCGGAGCTGTAAGTATCAAAACCAAACGTGCCGTTATTGGGTGTCGTCCAGGTATACCAGATAGTATTCCGGCCGAATCCGAAGGAAAAATGAAACGGTTCACCCGGCTCAAACGTCGCCTCGGTATCATCGACAAGGGCGAATCCCGATGGCCCGCCAATATGACCCCGGTTGGCGAAGTTGTCGTTGGCGGGCGGTGCCAGTACGGCTTTGGATTTCGTATATTCCGTATTTTCGTTTTGACCTTGAAATAATAAGTCCCGCATTACTGTTTCAGTAACACGGGAAACTTCTTGAGTAATCAGAGCGCGCAATAATCCGAAATGATCGGGAATCATGGGACCGGTAAAAGCCTGGGCGCTGAAGCATAGCGATGGCGGGAAGGACAGCAGTAGAACAGCCAGTAAAGAGGTCAGTCGTTTCATGAATGAATCCTAAGTACAAATT
>CAZCLS010000295.1:0-5723 GCA_964499565.1 uncultured bacterium | reverse complement strand
CCCCCCTCTGTTGACATCCGCTCCTGTAAAAAGTTACAATGGTTCCCGTTTCACATGCACTAAGACAACCCGGGATTCAATCATGAGCCATGCAGCCCGTTCCAGCCCCAAAGCGCCCCTGCCCGGGTTGTTTGCTGAAATGCTTGACCATATCGGAGAGACGGTCACCTACATCGATTCCAACCTCGTTATCCGCTGGATCAATCGCGCCCAGGCGATCGCTTTGAATAAATCTCCCCAGCAGGTCGTCGGCCGCCATTGCTTCTCGGTCTGGCACAAACGCAACTCCCCCTGCCCCGAATGCGAAATTAAACAGGTTATCGAGTCCGGCCGCAAAGCCGAATGGAATTTCTCCGATTCAGAGTGCTCCTGCCTCGTGCGCGGCGTGCCCGTTACCGATGCTTCCGGCCAGGTCTGCGGCGCTCTGCACATCCTTCTCAATATTACCCACTTCTCCAAGGAACAGAACCAGCTGAAAACCTATTTCGGCCAGCTCGAAGAATTAGTTGCACACCGTACCGCCGAATTACATGCTTCTGAAGAAAATTTTCGCCGGACCTTTCAGTTTAATCCCAGTGTGCTTGCCGTCACCAGCTTCGATACCGGCACGATCTTTGATGTAAATGCCGCTTTCACCAAAGTTACCGGCTATAGCCCTGAAGAGGTGATCGGGAAATCTGTCATCGATCTCAATATCTGGCATGACCCCGCTCAACGCAGTGAATTCGTGCACACTGTCCAAACCTGCGGCTCGATTGTTAATTTTGATGCCCGGATTAATACTAAATCCGGTGAAATTCGTGACCTTAATATCTCCGCTACCCAGTTCACGTTCAATAATCAGCCCTGCATCCTTACCGGCGCCCGCGATATAACCGTCCGCAAACGCGCTGTACAGGCTCTCGCTGAAGAAGAAGCCCGCTACCGCACTATTTACGAAAATTGTCAGGTCGCTATCTGGGAAATTGATTACTCTTCCGTTAAACAATTCCTCGATTCCCTCTCCTCTCGCGGCATCACCGATATTGAACAGTTCTTTGCCGACCATACCGATCAAACGGTCGCCTGCGTTCAATCGCTCAAGCTTATCGATGTCAATGACGCTTCGATCGCTATGTTCGGCGCCGCCTCGAAACAACAGCTGCTCGATAATTCTTTCCAACTCGCCCCGCCTGAGGTGATTGCTGTCTGTCCTCGCCTTTTTGCTAATATTGCTGGCGGCGCCCTCTCCCAGGAGATGGAAATTACTATGAAAACCTTCACCGGCGAGCAGCTGTTCCTGCTTATGAAGTGGAATGTCCTGCCCGGATACGAACAGTCCCTCGAACGTGTCGTTACCTCCCTCCAGGATATCACCTCATTCAAAAATGCCGAGGAAGCCCGCCGCCTCAGTGAAGAACGCATGCGCGCTATCTATACTCATCTGCCGGTTCCAACGTACACGTTTCGCCGTTCCGGGGATTCCTTCGTCTTCGTCGATTATAATATCGCCGCCAACCTGATCTCCCGCGGTAAACTCGATGCTCTCATGGGTAAATCTATTGAAGCCTTGTCTCCGGACGATCCGGGTGCCGTGAAAAATATCAACCGCTGCTTCTCCACTCGTGAACCGGTCTACTACGAAGTGAACCATACCTTCCTATCTACCGGCGAGATAAAAAGCCTCTCCTGTATCTATGCTTTTGTACCCCCCGACCTGGTTGTTCTCCACGCCGAAGATATCACTGAACGTAAAAAAGACGAGGAAAAATTGCTCCGGTACCAGCATAAACTGAATACTCTCACGTCCCGCCTTACCCTTACCGCTGAACGTGAACGTAGAAAAATCGCTTCCACCCTCCATGACGGTCTGTGCCAAACCCTCGCCCTGGCCAAAATGAAACTTGATGCCGCTTCCTCTGCTCCCCCGGATCAACTCCACGCCTGTTTGCAGGAAGTCGAATCCCTGCTCAAAGACTCTATTAAAGCTTCGCGCTCCCTTACGGTCGAACTCAGTCCTCCCGTCCTGTATGAATTAGGCTATGAAGCCGCGGTCGAATGGCTGGCCGATTCCGTCAGCAGCCAGCATCCTGTCTCTGTTTCGGTCTCCCTTAAATCTCCTCCCTGCCCGATGTCCGAAAACGGTAAGGTTATCCTCTTCCTCGTTACCCGCGAACTTGTGCTCAATATTATTAAACATGCTCGCGCCTCTTCCGCCCTCATAACTATTTCTTCTTCTAAAAAATTATTCCGGATTTCTATTAAAGATAATGGCGTCGGTATCCAAAATCCTGAAGTTCAGTCTTCCCGTACTAATGGCTTCAGCGGCTTCGGCCTCTTCAGTGTCCGTGAACGCCTCAAATTCCTCGGCGCTTCTTTCTCCCTCTCTTCTAAACCCGGGAAAGGAACTGCCGCTCGTATCTCTGTCCCGATCGCCGCTCTGGAAAATAAATTCGCCCCTCTTGACTCACCCTCAGACTCGTCTCTATGAATACTTCTATCCTCCTCGCCGATGACCATGGCATTATCCGCGAAGGCTTGCGCATCCTCCTCGGTAAAGAACCTGATTTTACCGTTACCGCCCTCGCCGATAACGGTCGCGATGCCGTCAAAAAAGCGAAAGCCTGTCTGCCTGATGTCGCGATCCTCGATGTCGCGATGCCCGGCCTGAACGGTATTGACGCCTGTCGTAAAATTCATGCCGCTCATCCCAAAACCCTTATCGTCGCCCTCTCCATGCATAAAGATTCCCATTTCGTTGTCAGTATGCTCCAGGCCGGCGCCCGCGCCTATGTCCTTAAAGATTCCGCCTTCGCCGAACTGGCCCAGGCTGTCCGTGCCGTCCGCGCCGGCCGGATCTATCTCAGTGCCGATGTCTGTGGTGATATCCTTTCCCTCATTACCCGCTGCAAACCCGAACCGAAAGCGATCGACACTCTTTCCCCCCGTGAACGCGAAATCCTCCAGCTTATCTCCGAAGGCCATTCCACCAAACAAATTGCCATGCACACCCGCCTCAGTATTAAAACAATAGAATCCCACCGCAAACATATCATGGACAAACTCAAAGTCCGCAGTATCGCCGAACTAACCCAGATCGCCATCCGCGACGGCCTGTCGCCCCTTCCGTGATCCGATGTCCGAGATCAGAGATCAGAGGGCTGAGGGCAGATATCCGATGTCCGATGCTTTGCTCCGTGAAGCATTGCTTCACTGGAGTCCGATGTCCGAGATCAGAGGGCTGAGGGCTGAGGGCCGAGATCAGAGGACAGCAAGTAGGGCAGTGCTTCCAGCCTGCCACCATCCCTGCACACCCTTCCCCGCCGCAACCCAACTCCCAACCTCCCAGCCTCATCACACGATGTCCGATGTCCGATGTCTTTGGGCCGTAGGCCGTGGGCCGAAACTCCCCCTGATCCAGGGGGTTGGGGGGTATCCTCCCAGCCACACAACCACCCAACTTCAATACCCAAGGGCCGATGTCCGAGGATCGAGGGATGTGTGAGCATCACCCGCAGCTCCGAGGCGGGTGACTCGCTCACATACACGTACACGCCTACCATAAACACTCTCTCCACGCTAAAGCGTGTACTCCAACACGCGTATGAAATTGTTGGAGTCCAGTCTTCAGGCTGCTTTTTTGATTTTGATAATCGTTGCATGGATTGAATCGTGGATCATTGTGTATGTTTGCGCTGACCATAAAGCGGGAGGACTCCAGTGAAGTAATGCTTCACCCCGTAGAAGTAAAACTTCACAGGGCAAAGCAGAGCAAAGCGCACGGCCCTCCCCTACAGCATGAAATGTTCAATCGGTAATATTAATCGTTATTCGTTCCTCTCGGACCCCTTCAACCCCTTAATCCTCTTAATCCTCTTAATCCCCCTCCCCCCCCACGGCCCACGTCAATCTGCTATTTATAAAATCAGCTGTGCTGATTTTCCTCCAAAACCCCGGCACACACCCGCAATCCTAACCCAAGCCCACACGATCGGACATCGGACATCGGACATCGGCCCTCTGCCTCACCCATCATCCATCATCCATCAACCATTAAGGGTTCCCCCTCCCTTCTATCAGGGTAAATCCGGATAGATTTTCATGTGTAATTAGTGTACAATGCTCAAAATTGTATATCCATACCGTGGAGCGCTCATATGACCCATCAACCTCCTGACCCTTCTGAGCCCGAGACCCCGTCAACCCCGCCCGCCTCACCTGCGGTCCCCGGCGCCTCCTCTCCGGCTGACTATCCCGACCCCTCCTCCTCTCACCAGAACCCCCAGCCTCCTCCCACCCCGGACCAGGACCCAAACGCGCTCCCCCCTATGCCCTTTGAACGGCATGACTTTGAATCAATAAAAATCCTGTTCAGAATTCTGAACGAGGATATTTAACCCTCAAAGCCTGCACCCAGCAAACCCCTCTGTAGCCGGTCTCGCTGAGGCCGGATGTGCAGATTGGTCTATTGGTCAACCCCTTCAACCCCTTCAACCCAATCCGGCGTCCGCCGGATTCAACCCATGTAACCCCTGCACCCCCTGGAGTAATAGAGTACTGGAGTATTGGTCTACCCCTTCAACCCCTTCAACCCCTTGATCCCCTTAATCCTCCCCAACCCACAGCCCTCTGTCCTCGGTCCTCTGCCCTCTGATCTCGGACATCGGACATCATCCATCTTCCATCACCCATCATCCATCATCCATCATCCATTAAGGTTTTTCCCCCCCTTCTATCAGGCTAAATCCTGATTGCAAAAACGTTACTTTTAAGGCATACTATTCTCAGTATAGCTGGATTGTACGATGAGATCCGTCTTTTCGATAGGTACGTGAACACGACAGTGCTCATTGTCGCAGCTATCGACAAAACCGGCACACCCATCGCCGTCAAAATCCGCAAGAGAAAACGAAGCGGCGCGACACCCTCTTCTCTCTTACAGATTCACAGACCCCGATCGTGCCGGTTTTTTTATCAAAACCCTTTCCGGCTTGTACTTCAGTGCTTCGGTGCTTCAGTGTTTCAGCGCTTGAAACCGATCACCGCTTACCGCTTACAATTAAACACGACTGCTCACGGCCCACGACCATCGGCCCACCGCCCTCAACCATCATCCATCATCCATCAACCATCGGCCCACGGTCCTCCCCTACATCATGATATGTTCAATCGGTAATATTATTCGTTATTCGTTCCTCTCGGACCCTTAAACCCTTTCAACCCGATCCGGCAGCTGCCGGATTCAACCCCTTAATCCCCTTAATCCCCTTAATCCTCTTAATCCTCTTAATCCTCCCCAACCCACGGCCCACATCAATCCGCTATTTATAAAATCAGCTGTGCTGATTTTCCTCAAGCCCAGCACAAACCCCCAATCCACCCCCAACCCCACATTTCGGGCATCGGCTTCCGGGAGTGGGGGAGTGGGAGAGTGGGGGAAGGATGTGCTGCTGTTCGGCGTGAAAATGTATGCCAAAAAAGCCACCCACTTCGGAGCCGCGGGTGCTACTTGCGGCCCTCGGCCCTCGAAGTAGCCACCGTTTGTCCCAAAACGGTGGACTATCCCGCAAACCCAAGCTATCAAACCAAAAGCAAACACTGACGGACATCGGACTCCAGTGAAGCAATGCTTCACCCCAGAGAAGTAAAACTTCACAGGGCAAAGCGGAGCAAAGCATCGGCCCTCTGCCCTCTGCCCTCTGCCCTCTGTCCTCTGCCCTCTGCCCTCTGCCCTCTGCCCTCTG
>CAZCLS010000294.1:0-5736 GCA_964499565.1 uncultured bacterium | reverse complement strand
GGTCTTTTGTTTAACATGCTCGCATAACCAGTCACATTCCTGAACCCTGAACCCTGAACCCTGAACCCCATATTGAATAATCCCCCCCTTTTTGTTACACTCTCTTTATGAAAGGACGTACCCTCTCTTCTGATTTACTCTTGCTCCTGACGGCACTGGTGTGGGGATTTGCCTTCGCCGCCCAGCGCGCGGGTATGGAGTACATCGGTCCATTCCTCTATAATGGCATCCGCTTCCTTATCGGCAGCTTAGTCCTTGTGCCGTTTATTATTCATCGACACGCCACCGTGGCCGCCACTTCACCATTGCCTGGTATCATCCGTTCCATCCCCGGCGGTCTCCTGGCCGGCACCTCTCTCTTCCTGGCAGCTTCTTTCCAGCAGGTCGGCATTGTTTATACGACAGCAGGCAATGCCGGCTTCATCACAGGTCTGTATGTGTTATTTGTTCCCTTTATCACCCTTTTCTGGCATAAACATTCTCTTCATAAAGGCATCTGGATCGGTGTGGCCTTGTCTATTACCGGTTTGTATTTTCTCAGCTTCCGTGACCTCTCCGGCATAAATATCGGCGACCTGCTCGTGCTTGTCAGCGCTCTGTTCTGGGCCGTTCAAATTCAACTGATTGGCTCTCTTTCCTCCCGCTTCAGCGCGCGTATCCTCGCTTGCCTTCAATTCGCCACCGTAGGGTTCCTTTCACTCGGCATCTCGGCCGTTTTTGAACCATGGTCACTCGCCGCTGTCAGGTTCGCTGCCATACCTATCCTTTACGGCGGCCTGGTTTCGATCGGGATCGGCTTCACGCTGCAAGTCGTCGCCCAGAAGTCCGCCCATCCCGCCCATGCATCCATTATCATGTGCCTGGAAGCTGTATTCGCCGCTATCGGCGGCTGGATTATCCTGGGGGAATCTCTCCCCGCCATAGCCCTCTTCGGCTGCTGCCTCATGCTCGCGGGCATGATCGTCTCTCAAATCAGCAGCTTTCACTTCTTCAAAATCCTGGAATAAAAAAAGCCGGGATTTTCATCCCGGCTCGTTATTGTCTCATTCCGTTTTATCACTATCTCACGGTTATGGTGTGCTTGCCTTCCAGCTTTCCGGCAAAGTCACCCGTGTCCTGTGTGACTACTACAGTATATTTCCCCGGTAACACATCCTGGGTATTCCACGAATACCCGCAGCATCCTCCTCAGCCATACTCCATGGTTTTTGTTACCAGTTCTTTTCCTTTTTCATCCAGTATCTTCAATACCGGATACGTCGGTCCGGGATCTTTTACTCTCATTATACGCGTATACACTATTCCGTTATCACCCGGCAGTTTTACATTAAAAAAAAGTATTTCTCCTTCGCTGCATTCGCTTATTTGCGCGTCAGGCGTTTCCTGTTTCTTCGATTCTACTACAGCGGTTATCACTACCTTTGGTGTGCTCAACGCAATATCCGTAGCCTTTCCAGCAGCTATCGGTATCTCCTGCGTTGTGGTCGCCAGTACATTCCATTCTTCACCTTCTTTTGGTACCAGCCGCATGTACAGATATGGTATCCGATACTCTCCCTTGGGTAACGTTAATCCCGTTATCGGTTCGTTGTTCAAGGAATAGTTTATTCCTTTTTCTTTTGCGCCTTGAGCTGTCCCGCTCATCAAGGTTCCATTGACCTTCTTTTTCGATGGCACAATGATATTTATGGTGCCTGTCGCCATCGTTGCCGGCGCTATCTCGAATTCGATCCCGTCTTTGCTGATCGAAACTTCGTAAAAAGCACCGTTATATTTAATTATTTTGCTTAACAACTGGGGACGGGCCATACGTTCAGTTTCTTCTGTGCCGACAATCTGCACCATGTCCGATCCATCCACGTCAGGAGTGCCCGATTGATTCGCGTCCCCGATAATGAGCGTAACCGGTTTGCCATTCAGTGTTCCCTCCCCTTTCCATACACTGGCTGATGACACATACACCCGGTCGCCAAACGCCATTATCCGCAACCGCACGTTCTTTTCTGTTCCTTCCTTCTCTTTCACCGTGATTATCGGGGTTAGAAACACGTTGCGGTCCGGCTTCAGCTCTTCGTTCTTTTCAAGCTTGCCGTTCATGTTCAAATCGATATACAGGCCTTCCGGCATGTTCTCCTTCATAACCAGTCCTACCTGCTCCGCTCCGGTAATCATCGGCAGTTTGGCGTATAGTATGTTCCCTGTTACTACATTCAGGCTCTTGGTAAAAGCCGTTTCCGCCGCTACATCAGTCTCCACCGGCTTCATACCCATGGCTACATACCACTGGTTCGGTTCTATATCCTTCATGTATTTCAAAGCGATTTTCTGCTTCACCGCCGCTACTCCCTTTTCTCCTTTTCCGGAACTGTCAGCTCCATATGACCATGAAGTCCCCGCGCAAGACAGGATTAACAGGATTGCTATACATCGCTGCATTGATAGTATCATGGTTTTCTCCTTATATGATATGATTAGTACATAATAAACTGTGTACAGCCGGGATGCCGGCCAGGGCGGGATACACGGCACGCGTGTATGCTGTATGCGTAAGTCATTGACGATATCTTATCATCTTTCGATACCTTTTTAATTACAACGTCACCAATTATAACACTTCTTACCTTTGTGGTCAAGAATTGTTTTATTATATGTCATGTTTTCCCGGCTTTTTCAGGACCTGATGTGGGGTATAATGACTGCCAGGTCTTTCCGTTATCTGCCGAATATGTTGACATACCGCCTTTAACAGGAAGGCGGATGCTGATCCCCCGGCTGTTGTCGTGCAGATAGATATATTCAGTGTCCCGCCGGGTTTCTTCAAATGTATGGTTCTCGTCACTGGTGCTTTTTGTCTCGGTCCAGTATGTCGGATCTTTCCCGGCATGCTGCTCAAACGATCCCCCGTCATACATGTACCGTACAATTACCTTCCCTTTCTGAAGAACGGGTGTGCCATCCTTTTTATAAAAAAACGGGCTGCGCATCAGGATTTTTTTGTCGGACTCAGTCAGATATGTCTTGTCGGGATATTTGCCGTAGATGCCCGTCCACATGATCCCATCGGCATCCTTCTTCGTGTCACTTGGATGCGGTAGTCCGAACGCGTGTCCCAACTCATGTCCCAGTCCGGCAATCCAGCGAAGTTTGTTTTTGTCGGTCGGATGGTTGCCGACCAATCCCAGCAGATCATCCTCCGGCAGACACGTGACGCCGCTGCCTCCCCGCCCTTTGTTGCCGGGTCCGTCCGAATATATCACCCACACATAGTCCGGATCGTTGTGTTTGGCTCCACACAGACGCTTCGCTTCCTCCAGCGTGTTGTTAAATCCCCAGTTGTCCTTGTCAACCCCGTTTGTGTTCCCGTAATACCATTCCGCCGGCTTTGTGCTCTTCACTACTTCAACAACCGGGTCATGTAATCGAAAGGTTGGTCCTCCAAGCTGCTTGCCGTACCATTTCTGCAGGTCGCGGATCGCATACTCGAGCGCGCGGGTGTATTTGGCCTTTTCTTTCCGGTCACTGGAAACAAGATATATTATTCGCACCTGCCGAATTGCCTGCTCTTTGCTGACTTCACCCGCAACCGGCGAATTACGTATGATTGCCGTGATAATCATAAAAGCAATGTAATAGTATCTGAATCGCATTTGACTATCCTTCTATCCGGTTATAATACTGTATACAAATAATTCCTCTCCTTTCGGGTTCGCCCGATACACGAATTCGCCGGCGGGATTGATCACCCCCGACGGAGCCGAACATGTCAGTTCTACCGGATGCGCGTTATCAACCGTCACTATCCAGATGTTGCCTGCCCGGGCTCGCATTCTGAGATTCGCTTCGTGATAACTCCGGCCGACCGCACCCCATTCGCTGTCATCCCGGCTGCCGTTTACGGCATGCAGTATGACTGTGGCTCCCATTTCCGAAAGCTTCTGGCTCAAATGCGGATCAGGTATTGGTGTGCCTTCCGGGTTAGCCCATAGATCGTTGCAGATCAAACCACCGATTATTACTCCTTCCTTCCACGGAAAAACACACAACTCGGTCGTAGCATAGTGTTTCATTTCTCCTTCACCTTTTCTACGCACACTTTCGCACCGTAGTATCTTGCTGTGGAATCCCGCATACTCTCCGTCGGGATGATAAAAACGGATCTGGTTGTAACACTGGTCATCCTTTTCAACAAAACAGGTGCCCAGTGCTAATCCCACATGCCGGTCTCGCGCACGACCGATCACTTCATCCAAACCCTTTTCTACAGCACCCCTGTCAAATGCATGCGTGTATCCACTAAGAGACCCTTCCGGTGTCAAAAGAATTTCCGCGTTCTCTTCAGCAACCCCGTCGATCGCAGTTGTGATCCTCCGGACGTTCTCGGTAATGTCGTTTAATACCGGCATCTGGTATGCCGCTACACGAAATTCCATGTTGATCTACTTTTTCGAATAAATGATGAATTCTACCAGTAACAAGAACAAGGGAAATGTTACACTCAATACTATCTGCGTGTCCATGCCCGTCACCGGCGCTCCATGTATCAAGCCTAATGACCTGAATACAAGAAATATAATGAGTCCTAATGACAAGCTCTGCAAAATACCGAATATCCAGAATATGTTCGTTTTCATAACTCCTCCTGCTTTGTTGTACAAATTATACCATATGTTCCATGTTCTATAGCCTATTCGTTGTTTATTGCTTCTTATCCAATTATCAGCAGCGCCACATAGGGAACTACATTGAATATCAGAAAGAGTATTTTGAATAACCCTAGAAACGCGTACATTACAAGGTTGAACGTTTCCCGGGATATCGGAAACCATATCTTCTGGGTTCGGTACACCAGATTCGGGGCTCCTATAAATATAATGGTCCAGAATATCAGCAGCCCGCCATTAATTATTGTACACCACATGAAAAACTGTGTCAGTGCGTTCATGATCGTCCTCTCGTGTTAATGTGTTAATCCGATTAATCGCAATTATCCGTTCAAGCACACTGCTTTTCCTTCCTCATTTTATTAATGCGGGAATCCCACCATTTTCCCATGTTCTTCATCCCAAATTTTTACTCGTATACAGCCTATACTTCTGATGCCCGTGAGCGGTGCCCTGGCTTGCAGTTCGGGTACCGATTCAAAACATTTCTTGAGTTGATAATTCGGGATCCTGGGATTCAGATGATGGACATGGTGGTACCCAATGTTACCGGAAAACCACCGCAATACTGGCGGCAACCGGTAATATGAACTCCCTTCCATCGCCGCGCGCAAATGATCCCACTGGGTTTTTCGCGCCCAATACACCCCCGGGAACTGATGCTGCACATAAAACAACCAGATTCCCGCCATCCCGGCAAGCCACAATACCGGCAGCTGAATCATTAAATACGTCCGCCACCCTATTACCTGTCCCGCAAGCATAAAAACTAGTAGTATCAGCAGGTTAGTGAAAAGTATACTCATTCGTTCCTTTCTCTTCATCTGCCGTTTCGGCAGCCGGTTGCTCAGAAGAAAATTAAATAATGCTCCAAGCCCGAGCAGTATTAACGGTGTCCGGTATAACCTGTATTGCAGCCGTTTCAACTTCGGTGAATTCGCATACTCCTGTAAAGTCATGGTCCAGATATCACCAAATCCCCGTGTGTCAAGATCCGCATAGGTTACATGGTGCCGAAGATGACTGAAACGCCAGCCTTCAAATGGTGTAAATACTAACACACCAAACAAATATC
>CAZCLS010000293.1:0-5774 GCA_964499565.1 uncultured bacterium | reverse complement strand
CTTGTCAACCTAAACAATTACTATTTAAGGACTTATAACCGGACACTACTGAAAAGTTTATATTTTTGCAAAGACCAAATATGTACTTCTGGTGTTATAAGACCATCATCTTCTAAAGGAGTTTCAATGTCACATATTTCCATCATTTTTTTGTGTTCGAATTAATATAAGCACCCATATCCCCTGCCGCATAGGCATTATAATACTGCAGGATTAGTTCTTTAGTTCTATAAGTTCCATATTTCTCAATATCATGCCGTTTCACTATCGGAAATGTTTCCATGACATAATCGGTTTCTTCCCTGGTCAAGCCGTAAAGATTAAAATACAGAGCATCCAGCTGACAGCGCAGGTGCAGCCGTTCTTCTTCATCCCAGACAAACGGTTCTCCCTCATAACCCATATCATCCGCAAATCCTTTCATGTCCCAGGCAGTATAAACAAGTTTCAAGACCCGTTCTGATATCCATTGCTCCAGGTCAATTCCTTGGAACTTATTTATATATATATTTGGAGGTATTGCAGGAAATTGCTTTACTATAAAATAATTTAGCGTTTGTCCGCCAATTTTCTGTCTGCAAGCATAATCAAAAACAAAACAAGACAAATTAGATAATAAGCAATGTTTATATTTATTTGGATTCTTTCCATTAACAATTATAAGAGGAACTTTATTACTGAATCCAACCGGTGGCAAGGCTGCTGTTATAAAAGATCTTTCATTAGTAGGCGCTGTTATATCCTTAAATCCAATATGCCATAATATATTTTCATTAATTTTCTCATTTACATTTCCCCAAGGCACATAATAATTGCCCTCAAGTATAAAACTAACATTTTTATGATCATCTATCGTTGTTTTCTTTTGTTGAGCAGCTCTAAAAACATTTGCATCATTTATAACAACATGTGCTGCTCTATGGTCATACATTTGCACCATTTTTCCTTCATATAATCTTACATATAATTCATTACCTTTCTTATATGTATAATTTTCAGACTGCCAGAATCCATCCTTACCCAGTTCTTCAGCAGTTTTAAACAAGTGTGAATCATTTGCCATATGAAACATGGTGAAAAACTTTATCCCCCATGGATTTCCGGCTTCTCCTTGAGATTCATTTATAAGTATCGGTACACTGAGATAAATCTTTTTTGTCAGTTCGGCATCTTTTCTGGTGCGAAATATTGGGCAGGTTTTTGTATTAGGATTCAGCAGTGCAAAATCTTCAGCAGTCAGCTCAAATACCCGTTCTTCATCCTGCAGTTCGTCCATTGAATGGATGAAAAAGGCGCATTGGGCGCTTTCCGAAACAGCATTTCTGCCGTTAATGATCGATATAGCAAATTTGAACCTTGAATCCACTTCCGGGAAAAAGACTTTCTTGTTTTCAAAATCAATAAACTTGACCAGGCGTTGCTGCTCAACTATTTCCTGAAAGAATTCTTTGCTGGTATTGTCAGTGGCAATCCCACTGGGAGTGAGGAATCCGGTTTTTCCTTCAGGATGAGTAAGAGTAATTGCCCGTTCCATAAGGACTGAATAGAGATTGATATCCCCTTTACCGAGCAACGGATACTGCCCGCATTTCCTGATGAAATCCATGGTTGTTTTTACGTCTTCTAGCGGCTGACAGTATTCTCTGAACAATTCAGGATTATTCTGTTCCAGTTTCTTGATAAGTGTTCTACGCTTTGCTGCGGTTGGTGCGGCAGCAATTTCCGGCGCACGCAAGGCAAAGAACTCATTTTCCTGCAATTTCATGCGTTCCCAGGGGGGATTACCGATCACACAGTCAAATCCTGCATCCGGTTGGTAATTTGAGCCGTCTGGAGTAATAAAAACGTCCGGAAATTCTAGTTTCCAGTGAAAAAACTGGAATTTTTGTGCTGTATCTTCAGCTTTCTGAAACAAAGCCAGTAATTCCCGTGGTTGCCCCTTTGGATTTATTGCACATTGCAGCACCTGACCTCTTTTATGACCATCTTTCAGTTCATCAATAAAGTAGCGGGAAATACTGACATCGGCACATTGTATAGCTTCTATAATTTTAGAACCGGCTTCTTCATATTTTCTTCTGCTTTCAGTCACTTCCTCTATTGTTGTGTCGTTCAGCCGATCAATAGCCCACATAAACTGCGCGCCTTCTACCACTTTGTCCCAGGTCCTGGTTTCAGTATGCACTACATCGCTCAAGTTAAAAGACCCTATCAGAGAGTTGCCTGTTTTCAGGTGATGATCAAGGAATGACAGAGGTGCTCCGACGGTAAACGAATGGAGCCAGAGCGACAGTTTTGCCAGTTCGACCGCCATGGGATTAATATCCACACCAAAAATGCAGCGTTTCAGCACCATACGACGTATCAGGTGTCGGTTTTCCAGTTTGTCTTCATCAATCGATACGCCTTGCTTCCGCACAGCATCAATAATGCGGTTCCGCATATCATCCAGGAACGACGCCAAAGGAGAATCAGGATGCAGGCCGTGCCAGCGGTTGATTTCATCAGCAATGACATCGACAGCATGCACCAGGAAATGGCCGGAACCCATGGCAGGATCGCACACGGTCAGAGAGTACAGCATTTCAGTAAACGCACGTTCATTAGTCGCACCCGGGCCGCCTGATTGCCAGAATGTCTCAGCTTCTTCAATTATCTCACGCAGTTTAACCTGCACAGTATCCCTGACAATTTCCTCTACAATAGATTGGGGTGTATAATACGCCCCAGTCGATTTACGTTCACCCTTCGTATTGACAATAAACACATCACCTGGTTGTTTACGCACAACCGCTTTATCCTGCAGATCAGCATCTGCCAAATCTTCAGGCAGCCAGACCACACTTCCATTTTTTGGCACAGCTAGTAATGGCGTATCAGCAATTTCAACTGTAAATTCAAGCAGGCCTTCATAAATAGTGCCCAGATGCTGAACATCCAGAGAGCTGTAATCATAAAACTTTCTTTGACCCGGCTCAGACTCATCAAATACCAGGCCTTGTATGGCATACGCAATAAAGGAGTCGCCGATGGCATGTTCAGCAAGAAATCTGGCACCCTGTGTGTGTTCTGTCGGATCGGATTCATCACCTGGTGCGCAGAAAGCAAACAACCCGCCGTTATATCGCGGCACATTTAAGGCACGGTCACCGCGATCGATGATATTGAAAAGGTTTTTCAAGCGATCCCAATACATATAAGAATGGTCGGAGAGCACCTGATCGCTGTGCAATGCATCCCATATGTCATTGCATAATTTTCTAAGGCTGTAATTAGCGTACCCGTGCAGATCATTAACCGGCAGCAGTTGCCTGCTTTCGGCATAAAGCACAAAAAGAATTCTATACAGCAATGTCAGAGACGCCCTGAAGAGAAGTGACTTCGATTCGGCAGTTTCCTCGCTAATCCCTTTATCACTACGGCGATGACTAACAAGCCCCTGGGCAATATGTTCGAACACGTTTTCGAAAATCACTTCCCGCAATTTTGCGCTGATTTCTTCCGCATAGGTTGCCGAACCCGACAGGTAGGCATCAAACCATGTTTTGTTCCGTGCATCAGATACAAATGCCGCAACACTGAACATGCCATAGAAGTAGATGAATGAATCGAAATCATCCTGCTCACATATCTGTGCGACATTTACCTGGTAGAAATTACTTGCAACGGATCCGGCACGATAATAAAACAAGCGCCACCACTTGCCATTGGTCAGAATTCCCCATAATACTTTGTAATTAGACGTAAAGGCAATGGCATCAAGGTAGCTGACTGTCTGAGCGGTGGGATCGGCCCGATCTATATCAACAGTATCCCGTTTATTGAGTTCCCGACCCCAGTATTTTGCTTCAGCTATTGCGCACAGGTGGTTACAGTAAGCAGATCCGTAAGACAGATCCTGCTTTGCAGCGTTATATTCTTCATGAGAAACGAACAGGCCGTAATCAGCTCTCCGGCCATGGGAGCGCAGTTCCAGGTCGTATTCAAAGCCAAGAACATCACGCAGGACAGGATTGATAAACCTGTCCTTGGTCTGCTCTTCATCTTTTGTATTAAAAATATTGGCGGATTGAGCTTCAGCATAAATTTCTTTGAGGCGCTCAAACCGCTGATGAAGCTGCAAAGATTCATCCTGCCAGAATGGAAGAGCAGGAAACTGCGTTTCCAGGTAATGGTTGGAAAACAGGCCCTGGTTGTCCCAGGTCTGCATAGGAAGTGATGATTGATTGACCATATCCTACATCCTGTCTAAAGCACAAAAACACGGTTTTACAAAAGCACACATCAACATCTTTAAAGATGTTTGATAATATTTGACAATTATAGCAATTAACCTGATATATTGCAATGAGTTAATTATGCTAATACTTAAGAATTTCAAACCGACTTATTCAAGCTCTGACCCGAACGTGTTTTCGCGGTTTTTTGTTTAATGATCAGATAGATTCTCAAAAGTTTCTCCTTGTAGTTTTACAGGCATTTTACTCCGCCCTTGCAGGGCTTGACAGGTGGTAGAATCATGATACCCAGGGCATTGCCCTGGGCTTTCATACGTCGGCCCTTCAGGCCTTCGTTTATCAGTCTATGTTTTCTATGGTTCCCTGATATCCGATTAGCACTCTTGTGCCTTTGCGTTATCCGATATATTTGCTGTACAATACCCGGGCTACGCCGGGATCATCAGTGCCTTCTATTATGGCACGCCCATCAGCAAACAAGGTAATTGTCGCATCGGGAGCGATAAATTTCAACAGGAAACGGTTACAGCTCACGTCTCCAACACCTGAGAGTGCCGCGGCAATCTCTTCCAAGTTTATAGTATGCGATTCTTTCCATGAAAGCTGAACTGCATTACGGCCGCACAGTGTAGTGACAAACGAGCCGCGTTCGGCGTTCAGGTACTCAAACTGTTTTTTGCCGCACGCCGGGCAGGACTGGTTGCGCGCATGCCGCATATCCACGCCTCGGTACTCTCCTTTCCAGACGTCGAAAATCACCAGGGTATCTTCAGTATCATCGTAACAGCCGCTGATCAGTTTAAGGGCCTGGCAAGCCTGGACAGACGCTATCATATGCACGATCGGGGCAATAATCCCGGCAGTGTCGCAGGTGTCGGTTGTACCCGGCGAAGGCGCATGGTCAAACAGGCAACGCAGACAAGCGGTTTTTCCGGGCACTATCGTTTTCGAAAGGCCGTAACTTCCGACGACGGCGCCGTACACCCAGGGGATGCTGTTGGCAATTGAAACATCATTAATCAGGAATCGTGTTTCAAAATTATCGGTTCCGTCCAGAATCACATCCGCTCCGTTGACAATATCTCCGATCGAAATAGCATCGACATCCCGGACAATTGCTTCAACCTGGACATGCGGATTAATACGCTTTAATTTTTTGCGGGCGGCCTCTGCTTTGGGCATATTTCGAGCGACATCATCGGTGTCAAATAAAATCTGGCGTTGGAGATTGCTTTCATCAACAAAGTCCCGGTCGGCAATTACTAGCGTACCGATCCCTGCCCGGACAAGCATATCAGCGATACAGGTTCCTAACCCACCGCAGCCGATCAGCACCATGCGGGCATTCATTATTTTTGTCTGGCCTGCTTCTCCAATCGGCTCGAACCTTACCTGGCGCGAGTAGCGCGTATCAAGAAGATGGTGAATTATATCAGGATTGTCAGTCATAGTCTGCTTCCATTACAAATTCGTTAGTATACAAGTATACCAAAATAAAAACGCAACGGCACCTGCATGACCAATACCGTTACGGTT
>CAZCLS010000292.1:0-5783 GCA_964499565.1 uncultured bacterium | reverse complement strand
CTCGCGTATCTCGCGCCTCGTATCTACTGCACCTACGTCTATCGCGGAATTAGGGTGACCCCATCCCTGAAATACCTGGTTGTCTCTCTCGCGGCTTTCCTGTTGGCCGGGTGTATCGATTATTCTGAAGTCTGGTCCTTGCATCCTGACGGCAGCGGCACTATCAGTATCACCTGCTCGCCTTCCTCTGATTGGCATCAAAAAGCCAATTCTTCCAACTGGTTGCAGACGGTTCAGTTCTTTATGCCTCCCTTTCATTCAATCAGCCAGGCCTGTGCCCGTTCCGGCCTCTCTCTTGTCACCTGCTCTCTTCAGCGTCAAACGCCGTCACTCTCCATCGTATTCGCCTTCGATTCTATCCGGCAGGTATCCCGCTGCAGCTTGTTTGCAGACCGCCTTCTTCAGATCAGCCCGGGTAGAAATCGCATCACGTTCCTGCACAAACTGCATACAACTGAGACAATTCTGCCCAGCCCCAACGGACATCCATGGTCGCCTGCCTGGCTCGAAAATAGTTCGGTTGCGTTCCGGATCGTTTTCCCCGGCTCCGTCATGCAAGTCGAAGGAGCTGTTCCGCATGGCCGTTATGTCGTTCATAAAACAGATCTTAACAAAATCTTCAGCGGCGATCAACTCCTGATTATCGCTACTGCCCGCATCAGCCGGCCAGCCTGGTTCTGGCCCGGGTGCGTACTTCTGGTATGCCTCCTGCCAATCGGTTTATATGTTTTAATCCGTTTTAGCCGCGCCAGGTATAATCGCTAATATGCCCATACCTTCTGATATCCACTCGATTCCCGATGTCGTCGATAAGGCCGCTGCCCGCTCCCCCGATTCGGTCGCCCTCCGTGATAATAGTAATGGCGTCTTTCACTCCTGGTCATATACCCAGCTCTCGGATACTATGTATCGTGTCGCCCGTTTCCTGCACCAGAATGGCGTTGCATTTGATGATACCGTCGGCATCCTCCTTCCGAATTGCCGCTGGTGGGGTGCCGCTTTTCTCGGCGTTCTGGCCTGTGATGCTATCGCCGTGCCGCTCGATTCCCGCCTGCAGCAAGCGGAACTCGCCGAAATCTTTCTTTCCGCCCGCCTCACTGCTTTGATCGTTTCCCCTCTCTTTGCCAAATCTGTCGAACAGCTTCAGGCTGCCGGCGTTTCCTGTGATACCGTCCTGTGGTTGAATACCGATCCTCGATCCGACGCTCCTTCACCCGCTCTCGATTCCTGCTCTAATCTACCACTGCATCGGAAAAAATTCCGTTCTGCTAATGCCTGCCTTATTTATACCTCCGGCACAACCGGCAATCCTAAAGGTGTCGTGCTGACTCATGCCAACCTGCTTTCCAATGCGTACGACCTTGTCGCCTATCTCGAGGTTGATTCATCACAGCACTTTGTTTCTATTCTTCCTCTTAACCATGTCTTTGAAATAACCGGAGGCTTTCTCGCTCCCCTTATTCTCCGTGCTTCCGTCACGTATGCCGGTTCACTCCGCCCTGATGTTATCCTGCATACTATCAGAAATTCCGACACGACGGTTATGATGGTTGTCCCGGTCTTTCTGCGGCTGTTTCTTACTACATTACGTGCTCAATGCAGGCAAAAAGGCGGTGTCATTTTTTTCGCTCTATTTGCTTTTTCACGTTTCGCTCTTTCGTGCCGGATTCCGATAGGTAAACTCTTGTTTCGTTCCTTGAAATCTCACCTTAATCCATGCTTCCGAGCTTTTGTCTGCGGCGGCGCTCCACTCGAAGCTTCTGTTGTGCGGGATTTCGCGGCCCTCGGCCTTACCGTCCTGCAGGGCTATGGCCTCTCCGAAACGTCTCCTGTTATATGTGTTAATTCCTTCCGTTTCAACCGCATCGGCTCCGTCGGCAAACCACTGCCTACTCTCGAAGTCCGTATTGCCGGCCCTGACGGTCTTCCGGCCAGGCAAGGCGAACTGCTCGTGCGCGGTAATGCCGTGTTTAACGGGTATTATCATAATCCCCGGGCTACTGATGCAGTGTTTCATAACCATTGGTTCCGTACCGGTGATATCGCCCGTATTCTTCCCGGCGGCTATATTTCGATCCGAGGCAGAGCTAAGGATACCATTATAACTGACGGGGGCAAAAATATTTATCCCGATGAAATTGAAGCAGTTCTGCTCCGATCTCCCCTGGTTGCCGATGCCTGTGTTGTCGGGTTACGCGACCATCGCGCCGGAGAGCGGCCGGTTGCCGTTATTACCGTCGTTCACGGATATCGATCCGATAACCAGCAAAACCTGTATCAGCAGCTTCGCCCTCTGCTCCATTCAATCGCCGAATATAAACGTCCGCGTAAAATGTATCTGTGGGACTCTCTGCCTAAAACCGCGGCACTCAAAACTAAACGTTCCGAGGTGGCCGCACGGCTTGTTCAGGATTGTCAGCATGGCTTGATTCACGGCTGAATTTCGACTATAATTATGTACGTATGGATTCTATGAATAAATCTTGTGCTATTCTCATTATCGGTAATGAAATCCTGTCCGGCAGAACCCGCGACCTTAATGCCTGGTGGCTTTCCTGTCAACTTCACCGCATTGGCGTGCCGGTCCGCAGGATCGTTGTCATTCCTGATGTTTTTGACCTGATCGTCGACGAAATCAATTCCCTGCGGTCTGCTTTTGATTACCTTATCGTCTGCGGCGGTATCGGCCCCACTCCCGATGATGTAACCCGTCCGGCTGTCGCCCGAGCTTTCGGCGTTCCCTGTCTCCCCCATCCTCAGGCGGTCAGTATTCTGAATCAGTTTTACGGTGAACGCGCTACTCCTCGCCGGCTTTCCATGGCTGATTTGCCTCTCAATGCCACCCTGATTTGCAATCCCCTTACCGGCGCGCCCGGCTTCTTCGTCGAAAATGTATTTGTCCTGCCTGGCATTCCCGAACTCGTTGAAGCTATGTTTCCCGAAATCTCCGCCCGGCTTGAACATGGTCCGCTCTTTGAAAAAGAATTGCCGGTAGAAATCGGTGAAAGCGATTTTGCCGATATCATGGAAGAGGCCCTTACGCTCTTCCCCGATATCGACCTGGGCTCATACCCTTCTCTTCACGACAAACACTGGCGCTGTTCGCTTGTTATCAAAGGGCACCTGCTCTCTTCCGTTACTAATGCCACCCAATGGCTCGAATCGCACATAAGCACCCGCACAAGGGATATACGTGTTCTATGAACTATTACTCTTTCATACTGTCTGTGTTCATCTTCAGCTCCGCTCTCGCCCGGGCCGGTATCCTGGTTGATTACAACCGCCCCTATATTTCCAACGCCTTTGCTATTGCCGAAAAAGCCGCCGCATCGGAGTCCGTCAGTAATTATATTCAGGCAGTCCAATTGTATTCCTATGCCAAAAACCGCCTGGGTGACCTGATTGCCCGGGGGGCTGTACAACTCGATCAAGGCAAACCTCATATCGAGGCCTGGCAAAAAAAAATCAACCTGCTGCAGCCACGCGCGAGTCATGACTTGTATCTTCTCTACGCTCGTGAATACGGCACTCAAATCAATGCGTTGTATCTGGCCATTGCCAGCAATGATGTAACCGGGGTCAGCATTGCTTTTCATAAATGTACCTCCTTATATCCCAAACTATCCGGGATCTACACTCAGCAGCCTGTGCCTGATGATTTGCCCGTCATGAATCCCATCCAGGATGTCCGCTCAATGTATGATGCATATATGAAATCCTATTACGATGAGTGGGTCGTTCGCCGCAAATTTACTGACGCTCAAAAATCATTTGTCCGCAAGGTGTCAACCGCGACATCTCTCGTTTATCATGTTGCCGTGCTTGATGCCGCCCGCACTAATTCCGTCAATGCCGTTTCGCTTCCCTGGCTCGAAATGGTCTATCGCGACCTGGCTCTCATGAATCCTACTGACTATGCCTTCTGGTACGGACTCGGTAATTGCCTCAGTTTTCAGAATAACATTACCGGGGCTAATTATGCCTGGCATGATGCCCTTAAATATTTTCCGGATTCGTTCTATTTCCATTATCACCTTGCCCGTACCTGCAGCGCTGTCCCTGAAGACGCTACCCGGGCGATCGCCCATCTTAAATGGTGCCTTATTAATACCGATAACTCTATCTGGTCCTCTAAAATTTATCACCAGATGGCTTTGCGCTTTTTGCAGCTCAACGACTTGACTAATGCGTACCTTAATGCCGAACGCGCTGCCGCCCAGGTTCAGTACGATCTCAGCCCCGAAGCCAAACAACTCTTTGTCGAAGCTAAAAAAGTCAAGTGTTCCTCTCTCCTGCGCCAGGGTAGATCTGATGCCGCTCTCATCGCGCTCGAAGAAGCTGTCCTCTCCGACCCTGATAACCTTCCCCTGAAAAGTGAATTAGCCGACCTGTATGCCGCCCTGTCCGTTTCGGGCGATGATGTCGATGAAGAGTATTGCCGTCAGGCTCTTATGTGGTATGACTCTATCCTGCGTGATTATCCCGCTACTCCGGCGGCCCACGCAGGTAAAGCGTTCCTGTATCTTAAACTAGGCGATATCGAGCGGGCTCAGTCCGAGGCAATTCAGGAATTGTCAATCGTGCCCGATTCCGTCAATGGTCTCACTACTCTCGGCTTTGCCCGCTTAGCCCAGAATAAATTCGACCAGGCCCGCGTCCTCTTTAAAAAAGCGCTGCAGTTCGATCCCGAGTGCCAGGCGGCTATCCGCGGCCTTAATACGATCGATGCTTCTCAACCTGCTCCGCTACCCCCCTGAATCCGCGATGGAATGTAAGTGGACACTATTTCTGAGACGTTTCAAAAATAGTACTATAATCGTACACTGTAATCGTGACCGTAATCTCAGACCGAAAAGAGAGTACAAATGAATGATTAAAACGGCGAATAAACGTGAAGAAAAATCAACACCCAAAAGGTGAACGTAAAAAGCTCATATCATCCCACCCTGACGGGTAGACGTATGCACAGCATCTACGTCTATCGCGGGATTAGGGTGCCCCGGTAATTATTCCTTTTGTATAACCTTATTTGGTACGTTGGACTCCTCTATGACTGATTCTTCTCCCGAAAACAATACCGCCCCGGTTAATGCCCCCCCCCTTAACCATGTCCGTGTCCTCGACGCGCAGGGCTGGGTCGGTCTCGTCGAAACGATGGGCTCCGAAACGACTATTGTCAATGCCGCCCGCGTCTCTTTCGGTAAATTTGTCAGTGACATGTCCGACCGCGATGTCGTCCTCCTCAAGTACCTTATTGAACATCGACATACCAGTCCGATGGAACATGTTGTGTTCTCGTTCATTGTCCATTGTCCCCTTTTTGTCCGCAGTCAGTGGCATCGCCATCGCACATGGTCCTATAACGAAATCAGCCGTCGTTATACCGAGATAGACCTGAAATTTTACGAACCCGCGCTTGTCCGAGGCCAGAGTGATGATAATCGCCAGGCTTCCTCCGATATCCTCGCTGCATCCGCTCAGGAGGCTGCCCGCGCATGTATCCACTCCCAGAACGCGTCAAGTCTCAAGGCCTATCATGACCTTCTGGCATTGGGCGTTTGCCGCGAGCAGGCCCGCGGCGTTCTCTCGCAAAACCTTATGACCACCTTCTGGGCTACCGTTGATTTAGGCAACTTGATCCATTTCCTCGACCTGCGCGATCATCCCGGCGCTCAATTCGAAATCCGGGAATATGCCCGCGCTATTAAACAGTTAATTTCACCGGTTGTTCCCCATGTCGCCCAAGTCTTTCATTGGTAAAAACGAAGCCGAACTGCTCTCTT